>CAMVNH010000008.1 GCA_947168825.1 uncultured Candidatus Saccharibacteria bacterium | reverse complement strand
GAATCCTCCCGCGCATACCAGGATTTATTATGAAACCAAAAGACATAATACTAGCAATCGTAATCTATATCATCTTTCCAATTTCGTCCATCATTACAAAATACGCTGCGATGACCGACGATCTTTGGAATAAGTTTTTGCTCTACGGAGCCTCCGTTGTCGTCCTTGCAATTTTCTCGATTTTTTGGCAGATTTTACTAAAACGCGTCGACCTCGTCAAAGCCTACATTTTCAAAAGTACTAGTATAATTTGGACCGTGATTTACGGCGTCTTGATTTTTAACGATGCTCTTACTACGAATGTTATTATTGGCACAATTATCGTTATGGTTGGTACCGTAATCGCAATACTTGGCGGCGAGACGAAAGAGTCAAAGAAAGAGGAAGCAAATGGCTAAAATTATTGGCGTCATTCTCATTATCATCTCTATGCTTATCGCTTCCTATGCACAAATCATTTTAAAAAAAGGTGCCGAGCAAAAAAATATTTACATCAATAGGTTTACTATCACTGGTTATTCTCTCATGGTAATTTCCTCACTCTTCACGCTTGTCGGCTATAAAGATGTCGAGCTCGGCCTGACCGGTGTTTTACAGGCCCTAAGTTTTGCTTTTGTCCCGCTTTTCAGCTACCTTCTTTTAAAAGAGAAAATTACGCGCCAGCAAATTGTTGGCATCACAATTATTATCGTAGGATTAATCATTTACTCGGTATGACAATTTTAAAATCAGAACAAGAAATGTTAGAATTCGGGGAACGGCTTGGTAAAAGCTTAAAGCCGCCAAAAGTTATCGAACTCATTGGTGATGTTGGTGTTGGCAAGACTACGATTACTCGTGGTATCGCGAATGGTCTAGGTATAAAAGAGCCTGTCACTTCGCCGAGCTTCACTATTGCCAAACGTTACGCTTTTCCAGAAGATGGTATCTTAGCTCACTATGACTTTTATCGCCTTCCCGACCCTGGCATCATGTCTGAAGATCTCTATGAATCAATTAGCGATAAGGATACGATTACGGTTATCGAATGGGGTGAGAGCGTAAAAGACTTATTGCCAGACGACCACATTAAAATTGAAATTAAACTAAGAAAGGACGGCTCTCGTGAAATTATATCTTGATACCTCTACGCCAACTTGTATATTAAAACTTGACGATAAACTTTATGAGGAAGAACTCGGTCGCGACATGGCAGAAAAACTCCACGAATTTATCCGTGAAAAGCTGCATGAAAATGACAAAGACTGGTCTGATATCGAAGAAATTACCTTCATGCGCGGCCCAGGCTCGTTTACCGGTCTAAGAATCGGCGCTGCAGTCGTCAACACCATAGCTGAAGAATTGAATATTCCACTTTATGACCACCACGGTAAAAAATATCAGATTATTATTCCAGATTATGGCCGCCCCGCCAATATTTCCACTCCCAAAAAATAAAGCTTATGCTATAATAAGAATATATGCAACCGAATAATCCACTTCAGCCACAACAACCTACTACGCCGCAGCCCGGGCAGCCATTTCCGACTGAGCCGCCGGCACAGCGTCCCACGGGACAAATAAAGTCACCGGTACTTGAGAGTCCAATTCTCTCGCCGACGCATTTTGATCCACAGGCTCGCCCAGCTAACGTTCCTATCGGTGGAGTAAAACCGGAGGCTGTTCAGGCGCATAAACCTTCGGCTATCACAATCATTCTCGGAGCCGTCGCCGTTATCGCAATTATCGTAAGCATAATTTCTATCGCCAGTTACGCTTCTACTAACAAGCAACTTGAAAAAACTACTTCAGAGCTTAAGACTAAGAATGCAATTATTGAAAAAGTCGCAAATGACACTGGTCTTGCCATCACTACGGTTGAAGATGTTCCAGAGTATGCCCCAGTCTCAGGGTATATCTATATTAGCGAATGGGGCATTAAGATTAAGATTCCATCTGAAATTCATCAACTTAGCTATACAATCGACCAAAAATATCGTCCAGAGATTTGTTTCAACGGCCTTGAAGCAAGCGTCACTAACATTTTCCCAGCTTTCGCCGATATTGATCGTAACCCAGGTGGTATGGGGTGCCTCATGCGCGTCGCTAATGCTGAAGGTAATAGCAATGATGCTGGCTATAGCTTCGGTGAGCTCGTCTATTCATACAACGACTACAACTATTTCTACCGCGCTCCAGAAAAAGTCTTTTCTACCGATGAAGCTGAACAGGGTCTCGAACAAACTGCCGTCCAAATTATTAAAAATATGTTAGTCAATAATATTTCAAATTACCAGTAATTGTGGTATAATGAATAGGTAAATTGTTATTAATTTTGGATTTATTTGTTAACCCGTAAGCAGCAGGAAACTGTTTACAAAAACAAAATCAGAAAGGTTTATTTTATGGGAATAGCCGGAATCATTGTCGCCGCCATACTTGGCTTAGGTGTCGGCGCAGGTTCAATTTTTGCATACAACAAAAAGAACGAACTTGGTGGGAAAAATCGCGCCGAGGATCTTGTTCGTAAGGCCAAACGCGAAGCTCAAGACATCGTTATGGACGCAAAAAAACAGGCCGAAGAAGTATCCGATAAGTCGAAAGCTGAAGAAGCTGAACGCCGCAAAGAATGGAAGCGCACTGAGAATCGTCTCGCTGAACGTGAGACTGCTCTTGATGGCAAACTCGACCAGCTCGAGAAAAAGACTGAGCGCCTAGTCAAAGAAGAAAAAGAAATCGAGAGCCTAAAAAATGAAATTCGCGATATTCGCACAAAACAACACGAAAAGCTCGAGAAAATCGCTGGCCTCTCGAAAAAAGATGCTAGGGAAAAATTAATGCAGATGACCCAGAACGACATTAAGCAAGACCTCGTTGACCTCGTTACAAAAGAGCAAAAAGAGATTAAACACGACGTCGATGAAGCCGCGCAATCCATCTTGCTTACTGCTATGGAACGCATGAGTTCAGAAGTCACTGCTGACCGTACAATTACCGCCCTCAAACTACCGGATGATGAGATGAAAGGCCGCATCATCGGTAAAGAAGGTCGCAACATCCAGGCGCTTCAGCGTGCTACTGGTGTTGATATTATGGTTGACGATACGCCAGGCATGGTGGTTCTCAGCTCGTTTGATCCGATCCGCCGTCAAGTTGCTAGATATGCTCTAGAGCGTCTAATGAAAGACGGTCGCATTAACCCAGCTTCGATCGAAGAAGCTGTTGCCAAAGGCGAAAAAGAGATTGAAAAAGAAGTTGTCCGCGCTGGTGAAGACGCTGTTCGCGAGGTCGGTCTAGTTGGCATCCCACGCGAACTTATTCATCTCCTCGGTGAACTAAAATTCCGTACCAGTTACGGTCAAAACGTACTACTACACTCCGTTGAGATGGCTCATATGGCCGGTATGATTGCCGAAGAAATTGGAGCGGATAAACGTATTGCGAAAACTGCTACCTTGATGCACGACATGGGTAAAGCCGTAACTCATAAAATTGAAGGTAAACATGCTGACATTGGCGCCGAGCTCGCAAAAAAGTATGGTATGTCCGATGAGATAGTCCATGCAATTGCTGCTCACCATGACGACATCGAGCCAACTACCCCAGAAGCCGTCATTGTAAAAATTTGTGATGCAATCTCCGCTGCTCGCCCTGGCGCACGTAATATTTCTGCCGAGAACTTTGCTGAGCGTATGCGTGATCTCGAAAATATCGCCACCAGCTTCCCTGGCATCGATAAAGCCTACGCAATTTCTGCTGGTCGCGAAATCCGTGTAATTGTTGAACCGAAACAAATTGATGATCTAAATGCACTTAAACTTGCTCGCGATATTGCGAACAAGATCGAAGCAACCATGAGCTATCCGGGCGTGATTAAGGTTAACGTCATCCGCGAAACTCGCGCGATTGAATATGCCAAGTAAAAACCGTCTTAAGATTATACTCATACTTGGAGTTTTATTAGCTCTCATTGGCTACGTAGTTTGGGATGTTGCCTACATGGGGCCACTTACTTCACTCTTTTCCGATCGCGATCGCCTCGTCGCCATTGTTGAGAGTACTGGCATCTTCGGTCCACTGCTTTTTATGCTCCTTCAGATTGCCCAAGCAGTCATCGCACCAATCCCTAGCAACGTAATTGGCACCATCGGTGGGTTCCTTTTTGGTTGGTGGGGCATACTATGGACAACCATTGCTGCCACTCTCGGTGCTGCCATTGTCTTCTATCTTTCGCGCCGCTTCGGTCGTAGACTCGTCGAACATTTCGTTAAACCGGAAACACTAAAACGCTTCGATTTCATTTTTAAAAGTGATCGCGCTGCTGCTCTATTATTCCTGATTTTTCTCATCCCCGGTCTCCCAGATGACATCGTCTGCTACGTCGCTGGGCTTACAAAAGTTCCACTCCGCCGCCTCATTCTAATTTTCGCCATCGGCCGCCTACCCGCAGTCATCGTTAATAACTACATCGGCATGGGGCTTGGAGAGGGAAACATACAACTAGTTTTCTGGATCGCCGCCGCTGCGATTTTGATTTTTGCTATCGCTTATTGGCAGCAGGAACGTATCATCGGTTGGATGAAACATAACACTAAGAAACATTAAGTTCATCACCTTTGCTACTTCGCTACTTTATGTTATAATGATTCAAAATGTCGCCGTCGTTCAACGGATAGGACATATCCCCTCTAAGGATACAATGCTGGTTCGATTCCAGCCGGCGATGCCAAAAATCTCCAGAAAAGGAGATTTTTTCAGACCTACTAAGTGCTATAATATAAACAATGGAACGATTATTGAATTATTTTAACCCTAGTCACTATGACTTAAATTTATATATAGATAAACATGAAGGCACAGCAAAGGGCCGCGCGATTATTGACGGCGAACCACAAAAATCAGAAATTAAACTTCATGCTAAGGACCTCACGATCGACCGCGTAAAAGTCGACAGCGAAATCGTAAGATTTTCACACGAAGGCGAAATTCTAGAATTCTCTTCCGGCAAACATCTCGAAATCGACTATCATTTCAACCTCAACACCAACATGGAAGGAGCTTACCTTTCGAGCTATATCTATGAAGACCACGAGGAGCTCCTAGTTTCAACGCAGTTTGAGAGCCATTATGCTCGCGAATGTTTCCCATGTATCGACGAGCCAGCCGCGAAGGCCACCTTCGATCTCGCCATCACGATTCCCGACAGCGACGACACCGTAATCTCAAACATGCCAGCAAAAAGTGTTGTAGAAAATACAACAATTTTTGAAACCACTCCGAAGATGTCGACCTACCTCTTAGCCTTCTGTATTGGCAAATTCCGCAAAAAGTCAAAAACTTCTCTTCACGGCGTCAAAGTTACTACTTATTGTACATTAAACCACAGTGAATCTTGCCTAAATTACGCTAACGATATCGCCACTGCCTCGCTCGACTATTACGATCACAAATTTGGCATCAAATACCCTCTGGCGAAACTTGACCAAATCGCTATTCCAGATTTTGAAGCCGGAGCCATGGAAAACTGGGGCCTAGTCACCTACCGTGAATCTTGCCTCTTAGCCGATAAAACCACCTCAAAGACCCAAAAAGAATACATCGCGACCGTCATTGCCCACGAGCTCTCGCACCAATGGTTCGGCGACCTCGTCACGATGCAATGGTGGAACAACCTCTGGCTAAACGAATCATTTGCCACACTGATGGAATATGTCTGCGTTAACTCTATTCATCCAGAGTATCATATTTTTGAAGACTTTTTCACCGGCGACTGCAACGCCGCTCTAAACCGTGATGCTTATCCTGGCGTTCAAGCTGTCCAACAGGAAGTCAACGACCCTGCCGAAATCGCCACCCTCTTTGACAGCGCCATCGTCTACGCTAAAGGCGCCCACCTCATGTTCATGCTCTACCGTCTGATGGGTGAGCGCAGCTTCTTTGCTGGCCTAAAAACCTATTTCAAAACTCATAAATACGGCAATACTACCGGCGACGACCTCTGGGCCGCGCTCCAGCCTCATGCTGACTTCAACGTCAAACAATTCATGGATGCCTGGATTTCCCAGCCAGGATTCCCAGTCATTACCGATGGCGAGCAACAGCGCTTCTTGCTTAGCGGCGCTACCGACGACACCACTTGGCCTCTTCCCAAAATCACCAACGACATGTCCGGCCACTATATTATCCAGCTTGATTCGCCAGAATTTGAACAAACTCTTGAAAACTTCTCGAAGCTAAACCTTGAGCAAAAAATCCGCCTACTTCTCGACCGCTCACTCCTTTCAAAAACCAGCCTTGTCTCCTCGGCCGCCTTGCTCGACTTGCTGCCAAAGTTCCGCCACGAGAACAGCTCTCCAATTTGGAACCCAGTCACGAATTTAATTTCCGACCTCAAACTTTTCTTTAGCCCAGACGACCCAGACTTTAAAGACTTCCAACAATATATATATTATATTATCTCGCCACAACTCGACCGCCTCGGACTCAAGTCTAAGCCACGCGAAGACGACAGCGACACGAAACTCCGTGAAACCATACTCGGTCTCGCACTCTTTGTAAACGATCAGGACACAGTCCAGCGCCTCGCGCTCGAATACGATAAGAACCTCGAGAAAATCGATCCAGAACTACGTTATTTCTCCCTCACCGCACGTATGCGCCTTGACGAGGACCGCGTTTTTGACGAATATCTCGACCTTTACCAGAAGACTTGTGACCCAGAAATCCGCAACGATTTACTCTTCGCCCTTGCTAGCGCCAAAAACCACGAGAAACGCCTCATCAAACTCTTGAAAGAGCCAAAAATCGTCCGCCCGCAGGATCACCTCTATCTCTTCGTTCGCCTAATCCGCAATCACAAGACAAAAAAATCCGCCATTGATTGGCTATATAATAACTGGGATTATCTCGAGCAACTTACCGGCGACAAATCTATCGAGGACTACCCACGTCTACTTGCCTCGGTCATCCGCACTGTCGACGAAGCCAAAGCTTTCGAAGACTTCTTCTCCGAAAAAGCCGACAGCCCAGTTTTGCGACGCACCCTAAAGGTCGCGAAAGTCGAAATTGATGCTCGCCTCCGCCTCCTCAGCCTCGACAACGAAGAAGTCCATAGCCATCTAAAAGAAATCTCCGAATCGGCACAGAAATAAAAAACAGGCAAAACGCCCTCTATCCTCTAATTATACCACAAAACGCATAATAAATCAACCCTTGCCCACTCATTCCACTCGTGCTAAAATAAAAATATGATTTCCACAAGAGAAAGTAAACTTTTCCACCAGAATAGTGCCAAATCCTCCGCTGGGGGGGGGGCAACTATTAGCAACCTTTAAAGCTCTCGCAGTCTTCTTATTCGCCTTCACTATCTCCTACCTCTCCTCTTCTCACTTCGCTCCCGTTACCCGTTCCGATGCCGCTGCCGGCACCTACTATGCCAACATTAGTAACTCCGGCAACATTAACCTCACATTAAACTCCACCCCAGACGGAGTCTACAAAGTAGGAAAAGACAGCCTCACTATTAGTACTAACACCACGCTAGGCTACAAGCTCTACGTCAGCACTATAGACCATAGCGGTGATTCTCCAGCCCTCCCTAGCGCTACCCCGTCCAACGGGCTTATTAATGGTTCCAGTACAGGTTACTATCTCTCGCCTAGTACTGGAACCATTAATACGCCAGTTAGACTAGCTACCAACACTTGGGGCTACACCGTTAGCCGAGCTAACAGTACAGATACTAGCACTACCTACACTGATAACGATGCCGCCCCTACAGAAGCCGCTGGCGGACAAGCAGTCTGGCGCGCCGTCCCAGAATACGGTACCGAAGACCTCTTCTACACTAATACCACCCCAGCTACTTCTAGCACTAATAGCGTAGACGTCTACTATGCCGTAAACGCCAGTACCGCTCTCCCAAGCGGCACCTATACTAATACCGTAGTCTACACTGCACTCGCCGAAGGAAACACCCCTAGTACTTCCTCTACCGACCCTACCATCTCCCCAACCTCCCAGAACGGTCTCTCTGCTGGACAAACTATCACAATTAACACTGGCCTCTACCCAGGTCTCTCTTCCCCTACCACATCCGAACTCTCTTCCTTCCTAGGTACTATTAGTGTTACTATCGGATCAAGTGCCTGTACCTCCCCTACCCCTAGCCTAGATAGCACTAACGGCAACCTCATCATCACTTGCTCTGCCCCTTCCCAATCCACCTACACCACCTACAACGTCTCTATCTCTATCCCTAAGCTAGGCTACAGCAAGACCCTCACAAATGCGTATGAGTATATCAACCCAACCCCTGCCTTCTTCACCATCACCAAGATGCAAGACATGACCCATAGCATCTGTACAGACGTTAATCTTCCCACCCCAGCTGCAAATGAAACCACTGCCCTTACCGCCTCTGCCTGGGCTTCAGGTTCCCGTACCGGTATCCCAACCACCACCCTCCTAGACGATCGTGCTGGACAAGTATCCTACACCATTAAGAAACTCGCAGACGGTCAGTGTTGGATGACAGAGAACCTCCGCTTCACCGGTACCGGCACCCTCTCCAGTAGTACTAGCAACGTCCCATCCGACAATACCTTCGCTCTCGGTAACTCCACTTCGACCTTCAGTTCTTCCTGTACCGATAACCCTCAATGGCTAGACTCTGGCAACACTAGCTACGGCGTCTACTACAACTGGTATGCCGTTACCGCAGGACGAGGTACTTGTTCCACTACCGGCCAAGCCCCTCAATACGATATCTGCCCAGCAGGCTGGCGTCTCCCAACCACAAGCGAATTTAATACCCTCTACACTAGTACAGGCAGCTCCTACGCCAACATGACCAGTGCTAGCGGCTGGAACGGCGTTCTTGGCGGCTTCCGCTACGGTTCCGTTACGGACGGCCAGGGTTACTATGGGTCCTATTGGTCATCTACAGCGTTCAATGCTAGCACCGCTTACTTCTTAACCCTCAACGGCGACTTCGAGAGTGTTACCCCTCAGAACGGCGACCTCAAGAGCAGCGGTTACTCTGCTAGGTGTTTGGCTCAGTAATTTCGCCCTCGCTTCCTCCCTGGAATAGGTTATATCATCCCCCTAGTGCTTGTAATTTTTCCAAAATTTGATATATAATCGCTCCGTGTTGGCGCACTTTGGCGTTCAACAAGATGAAATCTCTGGGTGGGAAACCACTTTCTGACTGCGAGGGGGTTTCATTGAACAGCTATTCTAGGTACGCTAGAAACCTCTAGAAAGGAGGAAGTCTATGAGTTTGACTCTGAAACTATTTCGTCTCAGACTTACGCTCACCCTTGCTAAGGTGAAAGCCAAAAAATCTAGCCGCTAGCAATAGCGACTAGATGTACCAAACACAGAGATCAAGCCCCCTAGAGACTTGGTCTCTTTTATATCTTTATTATATCAAACTTAAACGATTTTGTCCAGATACCTCGAGGCTTATACTAACAGGGGTAACAAAAAACCGACAAAAATCTCAAAAAAAGTCTAAAAAAAGTGTTGCATTTTTAAAAACGGTGCGTTATAATAGAGAAAGTTAAACAAGAAACTGTTTAGTTTCCTCTGTTCTAGTGGAGATTACTGCGAGAAACTCCCTCTGAATGAAAAATTTAGAGTGGTATAGAATCGCGCTCAAAAAAGTAATCCGTTTAACAATTCGGACAACTAACAGTTGTAAGACGGCTATGCAATCAAATGTCGATTGCTAGTTATGTCAATGCATAAAAAGGTTAATAAGGGCACTAATAGTGGATGCCTTGACAATCAACACCGATGAAGGACGTAGAACTCTGCGATAAGTCTCGGGGAGCTGAGAGCGAGCTTTGATCCGGGAATTTCCGAATGGGGAAACCTAATACGAGTCATGTCGTATTGCACTTACCTGAACACATAGGGTAAGGAGACGGGAACCAGCCGAACTGAATCATCTTAGTAGGTTGAGGAAAAGAGAATAACCAATGATTCCGAAAGTAGTGGCGAGCGAAATTGGAACAGCCCAAACCTTTCAAGTTCTATATATTATATATGGTACGGGTTAACGCCCAATGCTTGAAGGGGGTTGCGATATTAGATAAATTTTATGCTGAATATATCTATATGGTGTATTTAGCATAAAATCCAACAGCGTTAACTGAGTGGCTAAAGACACAATCCTTTAGATCGTAGCTGAAGCACCTGGAATGGTGCGCGAAACGAGGTGAAAGTCCTGTAAGCGAAACGGTCTTAGGCTTTAGATATCTTTTATCAAGTAGGACGGGGCACGAGAAACCCTGTTTGAATCCGGCAGGACCACCTGCCA
>CAMVNH010000007.1 GCA_947168825.1 uncultured Candidatus Saccharibacteria bacterium | reverse complement strand
TCCATTTGTACATTTGTTGGTTTTATTGTAGCATGAGCGGGATGAGGAATGCAAGGGTTTTTTGTAAAAAAATAAATTTTATTCAAATTTTTATAAAATACAGATTAAAAAATGGTACCCGGGACAGGACTTGAACCTGCAAGCGTTGCCGCACTTGCTCCTAAGGCAAGCGTGTCTACCAATTCCACCACCCGGGCGGAATATAATTATTATATATAATATATGTGAAAAAGTCCAGACCTATCTGGCCTGGACGTGTTACTATGCGGTTTTTTGGAATAAATGGTTTGAGCTTTCTAGGATATTCTCGTATATTTTCTGATTGGACGTGAGATTTTTGATTAGCTGTGAAGCGTGGTTTAAGCCTCGCCAATTTTTGTTGACTCTAAATAGTCCGGCGCCGCTTACGCCTACTTCTTCAAAATGAATTCTGGCTCCGCCGTGTGCCATAAATTTTGGGGGGCTTAAGACTAAGTCATCTTCGCCGTGAAGGTAGGCGGACGTAGACATTGACGCCCAGCGACTTTCCGATTTTTCGAAATCGGGGTTAATAAAGACGGTCGTAGACGCTTCATCTTCGCTTGCGACTTGGAATAAAACGGCTTCGTTTCCGCCATCCTGGGACATAAAACCAATGAGGTACTGCTTGTATCTCGATCTGCCTACTGGGAAGCAGTTGCAGTAACCTTTAATCATGCCGTGCTTGTCGACAAGAATTTCGCCACTAAAAAATGGGTCGGGTTCGGCCCATTCGCCACTCCAATCAATATTTCCAAAAACCTTAAAAAACTTGCTCATCTAACCACCTCCTTACGTGAGCACTAGATAATTATACTATTAAACGTCTTTTTTGGCAAGAGTTTTGGAGCCAAAATAAGCAATAGCTGTACCTACTAAGAGGGCTAGAGGAAGAACGTCTTCTGGGCCGGTTTTTGGAATGGAGGAGTCGTTAGTGGTGGTGGTTGAGGTAGTACTAACGCTTGCGGCAGCGACGGTTTCTGGAGTTTGTTCTACGGCTTTTGGTTCGGTGGTGGATTCGGTAACTTCTACGATTTCCTGGCTGATTTGGTCGGTGACAGAGGCGGTAGTAGATTCTTCGGTGCTACTAGCTTCTAGATTAGTGTTTTCCTGCTGGCCGACGATAAAGACGATGGACCAGACCGCGATACCAAGAATAACTAAAGCTACGAGAGCTGTAGTAATGATAAATTTGATATTCTGCACTTTAGCGTTTTGTGCTCCGTAGAGACCGTTATCCATAAAAACTCCAAAAAATAAATTTATGTTTTCTTAATTATATCATAAATTTTACAAGCGGGCAAGAATATTTTTTAATGCTTATGTTTATAGATAGAGATGTTAGCCTTGGCATAAGATTTCATGGAACCTAGGGCTAAGTTTGGTAATTCTGGGGGATTGTCTGGATGGGAAAGGACGAAAATGCCGTCGTCGGTTAGCCAGTGGTAGATGTTTGCTAATTCTTCGGGATGAAAATTATCGTATGGGGGATCAGTAAAGATAATATCGAATTTTTCCTGAAAATCTAGGTTCTGGACCTTAGAATTGATGATCTTTGGGCTAAGACCGAGAGATTCGGCATTTTTGAGCGTGGCGGAAGTGGCTTTTTTACTGTTATCGACGAATACTGCATCAAGGGCGCCTCTAGAGAGGCTCTCGAGGCCGAGAGCGCCAGACCCACAGTAGAGGTCTAAGACACGACTGCCAGGTAGACTGGGGGCAATTCTATTGAATAAGGCTAGTTTTTCGCGGTCTCCCATAGGGTGAGTTTGGTCGCCTTCTGGGGCGACGAGGATGCGTCCGCGATAAGTTCCGGAAGTGATTCTCATTTTTTGGTCCTTTCTGGAAGGGCGGAATACCATGCCAACGTAATCATGCGAACGATTTCGGGCAAAAGTGTCTGGTAAGATTCAGTGGCGAGCTCGTTATTCCATCCAGTATGGCGGAAACGGGTGTACATATCAAGATTGTGGACTTTTTCCAGTGATTTGTAGAATTCAGTTTTGAGATCAAGGTTTTCGAGGTCTTTTTTGGTGATTTTGGGGGCAAGTTTGGCGGCTGGCTCGGCGGCGGCTACTAAAGCTACGCCATATTCAAAAGCGATGTGCTTAGTCATGTAACCCTCTACACCCCAATAAAGCCAGTTGTTGCGGGCTGTTTCACGTAAGTTGTCACCGCGCATGATACCTTTGATTGGCTGGCCAAAAATCGTGACGTATTCCTTGTCCGACATCAATTCGGAGACTGCCTCCTGGTAAGGAAAGTGGTGAGCTGGGGTGAGGCCATCGGTTATAGCATGGGCGAGCCAAGCTGCCTCGAACGCTGCGCGAGTATTGTTTTTCATTTTTAGGGCTTTTTTTAGATTGTACTGATGGTCGAGGATGAGCTGGATAAGTTTGCCGTCATCATGGTCGGGGATAATAAAGTGCATGGGTTCGTCTACCCCGGGACTTTTTCGCTTCAGGCCATCCGGACCACGCGTTCCTTCAAAATATAAGATCTCTTTGATGGTTGGAAAATTAACGTCTTTGCTGGCGATTTTTGCCAATTCCCTACGGGCAACGCGATCAAGCTTCTGATGGGTGCCGACCAATTTGCCAGAATGTTTTGAATTTTTGAGTAGTCCGACGGTTGAATACATTTTAGTTTAGCGTAGTTAGTTGTTGATATTTTTGAATAACGTGAGATAATTCTCTATATTTTAGCATAACCTCGGGGTTATCTGCAACCTCGGTGGCGTGTTTCTGCGCCATAGAAATTAAGTGCGTATCAGAAAGGGATGCAATACGCAGATCTAGTGCGCCATGCTGGAGGTTGCCATAAATTTCGCCAGGGCCGCGCATTTTTAGATCCACTTCGGCAAGATGAAAGCCATCGGTAGATTTTTCTAGCTCTCTGAGCCGCCGACTCGGCGGTTCTTCGCCGGTCACAACTAGGAAGCAGTAGCTCTGATGCTGGCCGCGACCCACTCGACCTCTTAGCTGGTGAAGCTGAGCGAGGCCATATTTTTCAGCGTCCATAATAACGATTAGGCTAGCATTTGGGACATTGACACCGACTTCGACCACGGTAGTAGAGACGAGAATGTCGATGTCGTGACTGGCGAATTTGGCCATAATTTCGTCTTTTTCAGCTGGCTTCATTCGGCCGTGAAGATAGGCGACTTTGGCTGATTTGAAGATTTCTTGAAGTTTAGTTGCTTGACGTTTTACAGATATGGTTTCCTGGCTTGGCATATCTTCGATACTTTTGCAAATCCAGTAGATTTGACGGCCGGCATTTAATTCTTCTTTGACCTTGGGGTAGAGTTTGTCCTGGAGGTGTATTTCTTGAATTGCAGTAGTTTTAATTGGCTGGCGACCTTTCGGTAGCTGTTTGATTGTCGAGATGGCGAGATCTCCAAAAATTGTGAGCTGAAGTGAACGCGGGATAGGAGTGGCAGTCATAGAAAGTAGGTGTGGAGCGAGGCCATCTGGCGATTTTAGGAGTAGTTTTTGGCGTTGATTGACGCCAAAACGATGCTGTTCGTCGATGATACAAAAGCCGAGGTTTTTGAATTTTGTATCGTCAGTAATGATGGCATGGGTGCCGATAACGAGGTCGACTTCGCCCTGCTTGATTTTTGTTTTGATGGTGGCCTTATTTTTAGTGGCGCCGACTAAGAGACCGACGCCGACGCCTAGTGGGCCTAGAAGCGCCTGCAAGCTTTCAGCGTGCTGAGTAGCGAGTACGGCAGTAGGAGCGAGTAATGCAACCTGAAGCCCACTTTGGATGGCTTGAAAAGCTACGGCTGCGGCGACTACGGTTTTGCCGGCGCCAACGTCACCCTGAAGTAGGCGGTTCATAGGATTGGGTTTTCCGAGGTCTTTGATGATGTCCCAAATAGCGAGTTTCTGGGCGTCAGTCAGGGCGAAAGGTAGAGAATTTAGAAGTTCGTGCATTTTTTGGTCGTTATATAAAACTGGCGTAGATCTGAGTTTTTGGGTGTCTTTTTGGTTTAATCTTGCGGCAAGAATCAGCTCAAAAAGTTCTTCGTAGGCCAGATAATTACGGGCCTTATCCGCAGCTTTTTGATTTTGAGCAAAATGAGCCTCAAAAAGAGCATCTTTACGTGTTCCTGTCTTTACAAAGCTTGGTTTTTGTGTCGATAATGGCAATAAATCTGGTATTTCTGCAAATATAGGTCGTTCAGCATTTAGGAGTTTCTTGAAATCTTGGGGCTTAAGGCCGTTTTTAGCCGAATATACAGGTTGAAAACTACTAGCGTTATCGGCTACGTATTCGGGTTCGTCTTGGGCCAGGCGAACTTGAGGTGCGGTAAGTTGGTAGCGGCCGTTTTTTAACTCGTAGTTGCCGCTAAAGATATATTCTCGTTTATCTTGAAGCTGTTTGCCGCGATAAGGTTGATTAAACCAAACTGCGCGGATGGAATCACTACCGTCGGAAATGATCGCCTCGGTAATAGCAAGGCGACGTCTTCTAGCGTAACGAGTATTGACGCTTGAGACTGAGCCACGTACGGTAATTTTGCCGGGTAAAATTTCGGCAATCTTGGTCGGAGCCTGATAAGTTTCATAGGTACGCGGCAAGTAATAAAAAAGGTCACGAACCGTAAAAATTCCAGCTCGTTCGAGCGCTGCCGCGGTTTTCTCACCAATATGCGGCAGAGTGATTACCTCCGCATCCATGTCCATAGATATATTATATCAGACTTTGCGGGTATGCTCTTCGCGCCACTTAGCAACTTTGCCGTGATGACCAGAAAGGAGCACTTCGGGAACCTGCATGCCACGAAAGTCGGCAGGTTTAGTGTACTGCGGATATTCAATGTTATTTCCGTCTGAAAAACTCTCGATTTCGGCAGAGGTTTCACCGCCCAATACGCCAGGCAATAATCTCGTTATGCTGTCAACTATAATTAGAGCAGGGAGTTCTCCGCCTGTCAATACGTAGTGGCCGAGCGAGATTTTATGATCGACGATGGTCAAGATGCGTTCATCGTAACCTTCGTAGTGTGGGCAGAGGATAATGTAGTGCTTGGGCTGAGCTGCGAAGCTGCGGACTTTTTCCTGGGTCCATAGTTCCCCGGCTGGGGTAGGCAGGATTACTTCGGCGGATGGGTCGACCGCTTTGACCGATTCAATAGCAGCAAAGACTGGCTCGCAGCGCAGTAACATTCCGTCGCCGCCGCCGTAAGGAGTATCGTCAACAGACTTATGCGGTCCAAGACCAAAATCTCGCAGATTGACGAACTCAAATTCAACAATGCCCTTATCCTGAGCTTTCCACATCATAGAAGTGTTAAGATAAGGTTTTAGTGCGTCTTCAAATAATGTGATAATGGTAAATTTAAATTTTGGCATGATTCTATATATTATAACATGAAAAGTCGTCTTTTGAAAGCACAAACAAAAAACCTCCCTTTTAGGGAGGTTTTTCACAAAAGAAACAAGGTTATATATAAAATTTTGGTTGCTCTCTTCCCCGAAAGGATAAGGGGAAGAGAGATTTTGCTAAACTATAATTAGTCGTTAGCGGTTGCGGTGTAGACCAAGGTATTCTTGTAGACACCCTGAGCCTGATCGGCATCAGTAGCAACACCGTAGGTAACAGTAGTAGTGCTACCACTTACAGTATTGTCGTCAGCGATAGTAGTGCCAGAGTTAGTTAAGCCATAGAAGGTATCACCACCGTCGGTGTTGTAACCCCAAGCAGCGGTACCAGCGGTAAGTTCTGCACCTTCGACATTAGCGATGGCTGGGATGGAACCGTTCTCGCTAATAAGAGCGGTAACACTCTGGGTCTTAGGAGCAACAGAGAGATCGTAGCTAGCAGCGTTGGTGTAGACAGTGATCTTCGAGTTCATGCTAGTGTTGGTTGCATTTGGTTTGATTACAGCAGAAGCGGAAGAAGGACCAGCAACAGCGGTGAGACCGTATTCATCAACGTTACCACCGGTGAAACCAGAAACGCCATTATCGCCAGAGCTGATGATATCCATAGCGATAGCGGAACCAACTTCAACAGAAAGTTCTACGTCACCGGAAACGGATGTAGCGTAGGAAGCTAGTGGGAGTGCAGCAACACCGAGGGCTGCGACGACACCAAAACCTAAGATAGCTTTGTTTGTTTTCATTTTAAACTCCTTTTTTTGTTTTTGTTTTTTGTTTGACCAAGAGGTTTTGTTTTTGTTTTTTTTTATTTTTTATGACCTTTGGTTATCCTTATAATAAAGCATGAGAATAACTAAGTCAATAGTTTTTTGGATTTTTTTTGAAAATGTGGGGTGGTAGTTTTCCACAGGCAATTTTTTCTAGAAAAAGCTTGACCGCAAAAAAGTTTCTTAGTAAAATGAAATTAATAAAGGAGGTTTATGATTTATAAGCAACATAAAAATATTTTTGCTATTGTTGGCTTAATGATTTTCGCCGGCGTGTTAGCAATACTCGGTAGCGGCAAGGCTTACGCTTCGGATTCGCCGATTTCCCTGCAGGTATCGCCGACAAAACAAAAGTTGGAACTAAAGCCTGGGGATAGCTATTCTTCGAGTTTTGAGGTGATGAATATTGGTACTGGGAATTTTTCGTATTTCGTAAGTGCAACGCCTTATTGGGTAGCAGATGAAACCTATTCTGCGAAATATGATGTTAAAAATAACTATACCCAGATTGCGGATTGGGTGACTTTTGATCAGTCTACCGAGACTGGTACGCTTGCTCCGGGCGAAACTAGAAAAGTTTACTTTACGGTAAACGTGCCTTATGATGTCCCAGCCGGCGGTCAGTATGCTACTTTGATGGCACAGACAGAAGACGGAAATGACAATGATGCTAATATTCAGGTAGTGAACCGCGTAGGCATGGTACTTTATGCGGACGTAGCTGGCGACACTAGAGAAGAAGGTAAGATTCTGAAAAACGGAATCCCAATGTTTGTGCTAAACCCGCCACTAGCGGTGACCTCTTTAATCGAGAACACTGGTAACGTTGAAGCTACAGCTAAATTTACTTTGAAGATTTGGTCGCTATTCTCTAATGAGACGGTCTATAACAATGAAGATAATCCTGGTACCGCGGACATTCTTCCAGATACAAAGCGCGCCACTACAATTCGTTGGGATGGGGCTCCTCATATCGGAATCTTTAAGGTAGAGCAGACGATTGAATTTCTAGGCAAAACTTCGACTAGCAATAAGATCGTGGTCTTCTGTCCTCTATGGCTAATAATACTCATCTTGGCACTTATCGTCTTCTTGATATTTAAGGTGAAGAGTCGCAAGAAAAAATAGTTAACAAAAAACCTCCCTTTTAGGGAGGTTTTTCACAAAAGAAACAAGGTTATATATAAAATTTTGGTTGCTCTCTTCCCCGAAAGGATAAGGGGAAGAGAGATTTTGCTAAACTATAATTAGTCGTTAGCGGTTGCGGTGTAGACCAAGGTATTCTTGTAGACACCCTGAGCCTGATCGGCATCAGTAGCAACACCGTAGGTAACAGTAGTAGTGCTACCACTTACAGTATTGTCGTCAGCGATAGTAGTGCCAGAGTTAGTTAAGCCATAGAAGGTATCACCACCGTCGGTGTTGTAACCCCAAGCAGCGGTACCAGCGGTAAGTTCTGCACCTTCGACATTAGCGATGGCTGGGATGGAACCGTTCTCGCTAATAAGAGCGGTAACACTCTGGGTCTTAGGAGCAACAGAGAGATCGTAGCTAGCAGCGTTGGTGTAGACAGTGATCTTCGAGTTCATGCTAGTGTTGGTTGCATTTGGTTTGATTACAGCAGAAGCGGAAGAAGGACCAGCAACAGCGGTGAGACCGTATTCATCAACGTTACCACCGGTGAAACCAGAAACGCCATTATCGCCAGAGCTGATGATATCCATAGCGATAGCGGAACCAACTTCAACAGAAAGTTCTACGTCACCGGAAACGGATGTAGCGTAGGAAGCTAGTGGGAGTGCAGCAACACCGAGGGCTGCGACGACACCAAAACCTAAGATAGCTTTGTTTGTTTTCATTTTAAACTCCTTTTTTTGTTTTTGTTTTTTGTTTGACCAAGAGGTTTTGTTTTTGTTTTTTTTTATTTTTTATGACCTTTGGTTATCCTTATAATAAAGCATGAGAATAACTAAGTCAATAGTTTTTTGGACTTTTTTTGAAAATGTGGGGTGGTAGTTTTCCACAGGCAAGAAGGTTATAGAGTTATAGTTGCAAATATGTGGAAAACATGGCTAATTAATGAAAAAACCTATTGACAAGGCTTTTAGTTTTTTTTAAAATAAACTTAAGCTGAAACGCTTCACAGGGGTTCCACTGAATTTAGTGGAGTGTGGAGACTACATTAAAAACAAAAACGCAGAGGATTAAAACAAAACAATGTGCCCCAAGGGTGGGCGCGCTTCAGCAAAGTAGCCTGAGAAATCAGGCTACTTTTGTGTAATATTGTTTTTATATACTTTTTCGGTTATGATTGATTTTTCAGGAAAATATGCTAGAATTATAGTATTATGTTTGTGGATACTGCGAAAGTTGAACTTCATGCCGGAAATGGCGGAAACGGGGCTGTTTCCTTTCGCCATGAAATATATATTCCAAAAGGCGGACCAGATGGCGGCGACGGCGGCAAAGGTGGGTCAATTATTTTTAAAGCCGATAAAGACACAAACACACTGCTTGACTTTCGATTTAACCCAATTCTCAGGGCGGAAAACGGCAAAAACGGGGCTGGACAGAGGGCCGCTGGGCGATCTGGTAAGGATTTAATCGTTGAAGTGCCAATCGGAACGGTGGTGAAGCGTGATGGGGAGATGATTGCAGATTTAACTCATGATGGACAAACGGCAGTGATTGCGCGTGGTGGCGACGGCGGTTTTGGTAACGCTCACTTCAAATCTTCGGTACGTCAAACACCTCGAATTGCTGAGGTTGGCGAGCCGGGCGAAGAATTCGAAGCTGAAATTGAACTAAAACTACTTGCAGATGTGGGATTGGTGGGGCTACCAAACGCTGGAAAATCAACTTTTCTGTCGGTGGTTTCAAATGCTAAACCAGAAATCGCCAACTATCCGTTCACGACAATTACGCCGAATTTAGGTGTAGCGACGGTAGATAAGAAAGATATTCTGATTGCTGATATTCCAGGTTTGATCGAAGGTGCGACTGAGGGCAAGGGTCTCGGACATGCATTTTTGAGACATGTAGACCGGACGGCAGTTTTACTACATCTTGTGGATGTATATAATGATGATGCCGGCAAAGCTTATCAGACAATTCGAGAGGAATTGTCCAAATATTCAGATTTAAGTAACCGTCCAGAGATTGTAGCGCTGACGAAAATCGAAGGACTCGATCCGGAAATCGTAGAGATGCAGAAACAGGCAATCTTAAAAGTTAATCCTAGCGCTCGAATTTATGCAATTTCCTCTTCGGCACATGAAGGCTTAACCGAGCTACTAAGAGTGTTGGCTGCAGAAATCGAGAAAAACCCAAAAAAGATACGCTCAAGCGACGTAGAAGAAGTGACGGAAGAAATGCCAGTCATTACGCTAGGTCCGGAAGCGGTCAAAGATACTTGGAAGGTAGAAAAGGATGGGGACAAATTTATAGTCACTGGCGAAAAAATCGAGAAATTTGCTCGTAGGACAGATTTGACTAACTATGCATCGGTTAACAGGCTACGAGACATCATGAAGAAGATGGGCATCAGGGCGGAGTTAACAACTCAAGGTGCAGAGCCAGATTCAATTATTGTAATTGCCGGAAAAGAATTTACTCTAGTCGAAGAAGGCTGGGATTAAATTTCAGTTACCGCGGATAGATGTAGTTATATCGAGCAGCCTGTTCGGCGGAAATCGTAGTCGTACCAACACGACCCCAACCGGCTACACCGTTCATGTCGGAAATTGTGACTGAGCCGTCGGCGTTAACGCTATTGACGATACCGACGTGTCCGTAGTAGCTACCACCAGCAGTCTGAAAAACGGCACCAGCAACTGGGGTACGTGCGACAGTATAACCAGCATTTGCGGCGGAGCGAGCCCAAGATGAGGCGTTGCCCATATTAGATGGCATGGAATCGCCAAGGTTATCATGGCGCCACTGCCAAGCATACCAGGTACACCAGCCATAAGCGTAACGGTTACCAGTGGCGTAGACTGCGGAATAGTGAGAAGAGCGTGCGGCGCCACTACGATATTTCGAGTTCGAGCCATTGGCGACTACGTATTCTGGGCGTTCAGTTTCTGGTAATTCACCGTTCGGAAGAATAATCACCGTTCCCTCAGATAAAGTATTATCTTTTTCGAGGTCGTTTAGAGCGATAATAAGTGTTTTGTCAGATTTATACTTTTCAGCAAGACTATCGACAGTGTCGCCAGCCTTAACTTTATAGGCAATACCAGGTACTGTAGGCACCAGCAAAGTCTGACCAACAGAAATACTGTCGGTTTTTAGGCCGTTAGACCAACGAATCTGAGTAGTTGAGACGTTATATTTTTCAGCAATAGAGTCTAAGCTCTCGCCATCTTTAACAGTATAATTAACGACACCGCGCGAAAGATGAGAGACATCAACAAGACTAGGCTTAACAATATTAGTAGCAACCGTGTCAGTCTGACCGATATCTTGGATAACAGAGACAGATTCGTAGTTAGTGCGAATTACATTAGCGGTCGCCAGATTAATATCGTCGGCAACGGCAGCAGTAGTGTAAAATTCGGTCAACTGGTCTACGGTAGCAAAGGAATTGTTCGAAATTAGATTCTGGATATCTTCATTATTGACGTCGTAACCGTTTTTAGTGCTAGAGCCGAAAAATGCAACCGCAAAAACCCCGGCGGCAAACACAATGTAGGGCAGAATCTTGCCGATTTTAGAAGTTTTAGATTGTTTTTTAGCTATCATAATGAAACATTACAGAGGTTACGACAATGAGCACGAATATTCTGATTATGTCCCTCCTCTGTATTACTATAATACATCATACCATCGTCTCCTGTCAAGAAGTAAATTGCGGTTGTGTTTGTAGGGTTAGCTACGGCAAGAAGAGCGGAAGTACCTGGATTAGAGATAGGACCAGGGGTGAGACCAGAGTAGATACGCGTATTATAAAGCGAGTCAACAGAGAGTGCGGCGGCGTTATTAGTATAAGTGGTACGTCCTGGGTCGACTAGATCCAGAGCGTACTGGGTGGTGACGTCGGATCCTAGAGTCATACCTTTTGCCAGACGGTTTAAAAATACTTTGGCGACATTAGCCTGTTCAGAGGCAGTAGCCTCTCTCTGGACAATAGAAGCAAGCGTGATACCTTCATATAGGTTAAGATTATGCTCAGCAAATTTTTCCTCTAGTTTATTATCGTCAATAACAGATTGCATAGCGGCTAGAGAGGTAGAGATGATTTTATCGACAGATTCACCCTTATAGAACTCGTAGGTATCGCCAAAAAGGAAGCCTTCTAGAGGTTCGGCGCCATAGACTGCGGTGCTGCGACGGCTTTTTAGCATCGGGAAATCGTAATTTTTAGAAAAAGCGGCGTTTACTTCTTCGGCGGAGTAGCCATAATCCGTAATTAAACGAGCTTTAACCTTAGCTACGGTTTCACCTGGGAGGATCGTAAATGAAAAGACATTAGAGTGATTCTCTCCTTTAACTAGCTGATCTAAGATTTCACCGGTGGAAAGTGTACGATTAAACTTATATTCACCGGTTTTAAGGGGGGAGTCGGTAGAGTTAAAGTGGAGGCGATAGTATATCTGAGCGGCGAGGGAGCTACGGATGAGATTGGCAGATTCGAGATTATTGGCGATTTGTGCGGTAGTTTCGCCACTTTGGACAGCAAAGATAATCTCTGGACAGGCAGATTGGTCGGGATTTTCGGCACAATTTACATCTGGATAGATTGGTGCAATATTGGCTTCGTACCAAGTAAAGAGGCCGGCACCAATAGCAGCGACAACGGCTAGGGTTATACCAGCAAAGATTGAGATTTTTTTGGCCATTTGACGTTTTTCCTTAGTTTTTTGGGGATTTTGTGGTATTTCTGGCGTTTTTGGGCGTTTTGGGGGTGTTTCTGGCGTTTTTGGGCGTTTTGGGGGTGTTTTAGGCGCCTTAGACGCTTGAGGGGCTTTTGGGGCGATATTTTGGGCTTTTTGGATATTCTGAGGCGTTTTTGGGGCTTTTTTTGGCATTTCTAGCCTGTCTGAGCCATCTTTTTTATCTTCAAGGTCAATATTTGGCTCGTCAGATTGATTGGCATCCATTTGAGCCGTAATCGCGAAACTTTCAATGAAATCCTGGAGGATAATAGAGGCAGCTTCGGCGTCAACTTCGCCTTTAGCGTAAAAATAACCTTTACGAGCGCGCAAGCGTTTCTCAGCTTCAACAGAGGTCAAAGACTCATCTTGGAAACGAATTTTCACGGTCGGGACGGCGCGACGAAGTTTTTTAGCAAAATCGCGAACGTAGGCGGACTGAGCCGTTTCTTCACCCCTGGAATTTCGAGGTAAACCTAGGATTACCCAGTTTGTCTTATAGCGTTTCAAAATGCTGGCAATTTCACCAAATTCCCCTCCGTTAACCACAACTGTGCCATCTGGAATAGCAATCCGAACAGAGGTGTCAGCTTTAGCAACACCGATACGTTTAGTTCCAACATCTAATCCAACGATCTGCACTTATTCCTCCACTTTCAGCTCTATCGTTATCTTGTTTGGATCATTAGGTACAGACTTGACCCAGAAGAATGGAGTCGTAACTTTTACTGAGCTAACACCGTTAATAGATTTGATTAAGGACTGGACTTCACCAACTTTCTTGCCTTTAGACTTTTCGAGAATATCTTCTTCGGTAACTTTCGGGCCAGTTTGAACTGTGGCCTTTAGCTTGGCCGTAAATTTACCGTCATCAGAGGTGAATTTTTCAAAGAACGGCGTGCCTATTTCGTAAATTTTGCGATCTTCAGATAAAGACTTATTGGTAAGGTTGCGGATGTAGTTTTCGATGTCCGATTTTTTAACTGCGTACATGGAATAGGTAGTAGTCGCAGTGAGCTTAGGGGTAGTTCCGCTGCTAACTTCTTCGCCAATGGCAGGAACAGGAACTGGGTTGGTCGAATCAACAGCATAAGATGCGTCTATCACCAACATCTCATCGCCGAACTTTTTAGCAAGCTCATCTTTGCCGACGGATTCATTACTCTGTTCGAGTTTAGATTTTGCGTTGTCAACATCAGACTGCTGAACAATAATGGCAGTTTTGCTGGTGCCACCAGAAAAAGCTTTGGCGTTAGTGATACGATAAACATTGCCAGATAGACCAGAGGTCCAAGTTTTGCCAGAGGCGAGATTGTATTTTTCGCCTGGCTCGGCGGCGGTGACGGAGACAGAGGCGTAAAGAAGACAACCATTCTGGGCTACGGACGAGAGGCTATTCTCGCATGAGCTATCGTCAGACATGGAAACAGATGCACCGCTATCCGCCGTGAAATTAAGCCCGTCAGCGGTAAACTGCGTGCCAGCTGGAATGGTATAGTTAGTTTTAACATAAACGCCAACCTGGAGCGTACCTTTGGCTTTATCCCCTATTTCTTTACTGCCGGTAGCAGAAAAATCGACGGAATTTTCCTGTTTATACTCTTCTTTTTCGATATAAAAGACGCCGGATTCCGGGTTAGCCTCTGAAGATTTTGTCGTAAAGGAGACATTTTCTGCAAAATTATCCGCAGTTGTACGAACGGCAACAGAGATAGTGGCGGCGGGAGCAAAGACAATAGCCCAAACCAAGAAGATAATTAATGCGACACCTGCGACGCTACCAGCGATAATCAACTTACGGTATTTATCAAAGCTAGGGATGGATTTTTTCGATTTTTTCTGTTCATCTTTTTCGAGATCCTTGGAATTAATTTCCTCAGGCTTAACTTCGGGACGTTTCGCAGGCTTTTTTGCCGCTGGGCTGTCGGTAGGTTTTGGAGAAGCGTCAAGGGTTTTTCCTGGAGAGTCGTCGGCAATATTGCGCTCGTCGATCGAGATCGGTGCGTTTAAATCGTCGAGCTCTTCAGGGCTAAAATCGGATGGCATCTTCGGGCGAGACTGTAAATTCTCGGCCACAGGGATGCCAGCGACCGCGGAAAGTTTAATTAGTGATGGATCAGTAGTAACGATTACAACAGCTTTTTCCTGTAATTTAGCCGTTCTAGCAATCAGCTTCGTGTTTACGGCACTACGAAGTACGCCAATCTTCTTTGGCGGAACAAGAGCTACGATTTTTTGCTCGGAAGCTTTAATTTTACTGATAATGTCAGTGATATCGTCTTCCGGTTCAATATAGATGACGTCTTTGTTCATAATTCAATTTTACCACATTTTATTCGGCTTGTGTTAAAATTAATGTAATGGGCATTTTTGATAAGTTCACGAAAAAATCTTCCCCTGAAAGCGTGGTAGCGTCTACGCCTAGTCAGAGTGCGCTTGCAGAAATGGCGTTAAATTTAATTGCTGACGGAGTAGTGATCGTTGACAATTCTGGGAAAATTGAATTTGTGAATCCGGCGGCGGTAACCTTAACCGGATGTTCGAATGTGGATGAAGCGCTCGGCGCGACTTATCAAGGTTTGATTAGGCTGGAAAACGGCGAAGGAATGGAGATTGCTGATGGTCAGAATCCGCTATTCTTAGCAGTGCAGCAGAACGTAGAATTTTCTTCGCGAGACTATGTTTTAGTGACGATACAGGGAAAAAGAACACCAGTAGCGATCAACGTAGTGCCGACGCGTAATGAAAAAATTATCACACTAAGAGATATTACAAAAGAGCTAGAAGAGGAGGGCGAGCAAACCGAGTTTATCTCGACCGCTTCACACGAAATGCGTACGCCAGTAGCTTCGATTGAGGGGTACCTCGGATTGGCGTTGAATCCGACAACGGCAACGATTGACGAGCGAGCAAGGCAATATTTAACAGAGGCGCATAAGGCCTCGCAGCACTTAGGTAGACTGTTTCAAGATTTGCTGGATGTGACGAAGCTAGACGATAAGCGAATAAAAGTACGTTTGGTGCCAGTAGAGATGATTACTCTCGTAAAGCAGATTGCAGACGAACGGGCAACAGCCTTTGCGGAGAAAAAGCTTAAGTATAGCTTTGGAACGCAAGATGAGGTGGGAGACAATAGGGTGACGATTGATCAGCTGATTTATGCGATGGTTGACATAGATTTTTTGAGAGAAATACTAGATAATTTGCTGGAAAATGCAATTAAATATACTCCTGAAGGAGGGGCGGTTTGGGTAAATGTACGCGGAGATGGAGACCGTGTACTAATAAATGTAACGGATACGGGGATGGGGATTGCGCCAGACGATTTGAAGCACATCTTCCAGAAATTTTATCGAGTAGATAATTCGCAGACGCGGACAATCGGCGGCACTGGGCTTGGATTATATATTGCAAAAGAACGTGCGGAAGCGATCGGTGGTCGGATTTGGGCGGAGAGTGCCTTTGGGGAAGGTTCGACGTTTTATGTTTCCCTGCCGCGAATTTCCGCGGAAGAATATGAGAGGCAAAGGCAAATTATGGCTAACATAGCGATGATGGGGCAGACGGCGATACAGGCCACTATTTCTCCTCAACCGCCTTTACAAAGCTCAACGAATACGGTAAACTAAAACTAATTAGGAGGAAAATATGACAAAAATCATGCTGGTTGAGGACGATAAGAGCTTGCGAGAGATTTATGGGATTCGTCTGGTGGCCGAGGGATACGAAGTTGTGTCAGCTGGCGACGGTGAAGAAGCTCTGGCTACGGCTGTCCAAGAAAGGCCAGACCTGATCATATCGGATGTAATGATGCCGAAGATTTCGGGGTTTGATATGTTAGATATCCTGCGCTCTACTCCGGAGACAAAGGATATCAAAGTAATCATGATGACGGCGCTTTCGTCGGAAGACCAGAGAGAAAGAGGCGAGAGTCTTGGAGCAAACCGGTACCTGGTAAAATCGCAGGTCGGGATTGAGGATGTGATTAATGCAGTACATGAAGTTTTAGGAGATAAGGTACAACCAACAGCACAACCAGTAGCTCCTCAGCCGGTACAGCAACCTGTGCAGCAACCAACGATACAGCCAAATGGACAAGCAGGACAGTATTAGGTTAAATAAGTTTCTAGCTGAGAGATTGGGGTTGTCGCGGCGTGAAGCGGACGACGTGATTTCTAGGGGTAAGGTTTTGGTGGATGGAGAGCCAGCGATTTTAGGGGCCAGGATTGACAAAAACTCTAAAGTATGCTATAATGGAAAGATAGTGCCGTTTCTGGCTAGCTATACTTATTTAGCATTAAACAAGCCGGTCGGATATGTCTGCTCACGAAAAAGGCAGGGTGAAACACCAACCTTATACGAGCTTTTGCCGAAACAATATCAAAAGCTGAAAACGGTGGGGCGGCTAGATGCAAACTCCTCTGGATTAATATTACTGACGAACGATGGTGATTTTGCTTATCAGATGACACATCCGAAATTCGTAAAAGAAAAGGTCTACCTAGTAGAACTAGATAGAGCCTTAGAGCCACTACATCAGCAGATGATTGCAGATTTTGGCGTAGAGCTTACAGACGGAAAATCGCAGCTAGGTTTAATACGGCTAGATGATTCACGCGTGCGCTGGCAGGTAGTTATGCGTGAAGGGCGAAACCGACAGATTCGGCGGACTTTTGCGGCGCTGGGATACACAGTGATAAGCCTGCACCGAGTGCAGTTTGGAAAGTATGTGCTGGGCGAGCTAAAGTCGGGCGAGTTTGAGATTATTGAAAAATGAAGCTTTACGGAATGAGTGCTGAGGAGCTATGAAGATGTGTGTTGCTAAGCAGATGGGTCACTAGGAGTGCAGGTTGCCACCAACATTTTCTCTTCCTTTC
>CAMVNH010000006.1 GCA_947168825.1 uncultured Candidatus Saccharibacteria bacterium | reverse complement strand
TATTCCACTAACGGTCTAACTCTACGCCCTGTCTACTAGTTGGGGTACCATTCAGCCCCCGCGCTTCGCAGCCGGAGCTACTGCCTTCCCCGCTCGCGACAGCGAGCGGAGCACAACGCAGCTAACACTAAAGAAAAGGATATAATGAACCAATATGTTATCAGGAAACAGTAAGACTAAGACGCCAGCCCAGAGAAGAGTGGCTAAGGCTGAAGCCAAAAAATCTAGCCGCCGATAACGACAGCTAGATTTTTTCGCCCCCTACCCCTCAGTCGGCAGCGGAAAACGCAGCGCTAGCTCGCGCACTTCTTCGCGAATCGCAGACAGCTCCTTCTCGAAGCCAGAAAGCCCAGCCTCATCTTTAGCCGAAACGCAGATATCCGCGACTTTTCGCATCCAATCCGCAATGAGCGACATTTCGGTTACCCCCATCCCTCTAGTCGTAATGGCCGGCGTACCGAGCCTCACGCCACCCGGACGGAAAGCTGGTCCGTCATCGCCAGGCAGGGAATTAGCGTTTAATGTTAGTCCAACCCTATCGAGAGCTCTCTCGTAGAATTTGCCGTCGATTCCGAACGAATCTCGTACTCGTACTAGGACTAGGTGATTTTCTGTGCCACCGCCCTGCAAGATGAATCCGCGCTCACTTAATCCATCAGCTAAGGCCCGGGCATTTTCAACGATTGCCGCTGCGTATTTGGAGAATTCTGGCTGTAAAGCTTCTCCGAACGCCACTGCTTTTGCTGCGATTACGTGTTCTAGTGGACCGCCTTGTGTGCCAGGGAATACAGATTTATCGATGAGTGTCGGGATGTTTTTGAGTGTTTTTTCGGAGATTTTCTTCAGAGGTGAACCGACGTGCCCTCGCGAGAGGATCAATCCGCCTCTTGGTCCGCGCAGGGTTTTATGTGTGGTTGTCGTCATAACGTGGAAACCGTGTTCGAGCGGATTCGGATGCACTCCGCCGGCGATTAGACCTGCTACGTGCGCCATATCTGCCATCAGTAGGACTTCGTGTCCAAATTTTTCTGTTACGAGTTTCGCGATGCGTACCACTCGGTCAAAATCTGGCACCTTCATAAAGGCCGAAAATCCAACTAAGATTAGTTTAGGCCCCTCGGCTAGGGCTATTTTTTCCATCTCGTCATAGTTAATATCGCCGTCTTCAGTTACTCCGTATGCCAAGAATTTCCAGATGTGCGCCGAACGTGTGACTGGCGACCCATGGGTGAGGTGTCCACCGTCCGATAGGCTCATGGCTAGGATTTTGTCACCCGGCTCGCACCAGGCGTAGTAGACTGCCTCGTTTGCGTTTGCACCAGAATGTGGCTGCACGTTTGCATGGTCGGCATGGAATAATCGCATCGCCCGCGAAATCGCTAGGCGCTCGATACGATCGATGTTCTCCTGGCCACCGTAGTAGCGATAGTTCGGCAAAATTTCCTCGGCGATTTTGTCCTCCGAGACTAGCTCACCATAAGACGAAATCCCTTCAAACGAAGGATAACCCTCAGAATATTTGTTTGTCAGTACCGATCCCATCGCCTGCAAAACCGCGGCCGATACGTAGTTTTCGCTCGGAATCAGTTCCAGCCCCTCGCGCTGGCGCTTTTTTTCATCGTCAATCAGTTTAAAAACTGGATCTTTCATCTAAAAACCTCCAAAATTTTACTTACGTTTATACTCTACAAACTCATAATCTAAACCATTATGGTTACCCTTTCCAATCACCTTGCGCATGTATTTCGAGTGATCAAACTCCGGG
The DNA here is from genome assembly GCA_947168825.1 of uncultured Candidatus Saccharibacteria bacterium. Lineage (GTDB taxonomy): Bacteria > Patescibacteriota > Saccharimonadia > Saccharimonadales > Saccharimonadaceae > Nanosyncoccus. The sequence goes on along the minus strand of CAMVNH010000006.1, from coordinate 16,729 downwards.
AAGTATGTATCAGCTTTGTCTGAAGTAGCACTGACCTCGGTCAGCAATATTCGAGAGGCATGCGGCAAAAACTGTTCGTAAATCGAGCCACCACCAATGATGAAAATCTCTTCATTAGAATCTTCCGCCAGGACGTCTTCTACACTCTTGCCGTTACGTGATAGGACTATCATCTCTCTCCCTGGCAAACCAGCCGCCGGCAGACTTTCGTAAGTTTTCCGGCCCATTACGACTTTATGCCCCAGAGTGGCAGCCTTGAAAAAATTCATATCTTCTGGGATGTGCCAGATTAGGCCGCCGTTTGCTCCTAATTCTCGATTTTTTCCGACGCAAGCGATAATCGTAAAACTCATAAAAACTCCCAAACTCCTATGCGCTAATCGGCATTTTAATCGCTCCCAGGTTTTCGTAACCCTCTAGTCGGACATCCGATAACGCCTTCGAATTATCAAACTTGAAGAAATCATCAATTTCTGGGTTAATCCATAATTTTGGCGCCGGTGGCAGCGTTCCGTCAGTCTTCGCCTTTTCGTACCGTGCGATTTGTTCTCTAATTCCGCCTACTTGATTCTCATAAATATGCGCGTCGTTAGTCACGAAGGTCAACTGCCCAGGCTTCGCCCCTATAACCGAGGCAATCATGCAGCATAGCGTAGCGTACTGCACAATGTTAAATGGTAGACCTAGCGGCACATCTGATGACCGCGATGTTACAAGCACGTTCAGTCGTCCATCAGTAATATTCCATTGCGAGTTCCATACACAAGATGGTAACGCCGCCGTCGGCAAGTACTCGTTTTGCCACAGCGAGAGCACCATCCGCCGGTTCCCGGGGTCATTTTTGAGAGTTTCGATAAGGTTCTGCGTTAGTTCGTAGCGATGCACAATCCATCCGTACGCCGTTCCAATCGTGTGCGCAAATTCCTCCGGATCCCATTCTCGACCCATGTACTTTCCATCCTCCGGAATTTCCCATTCGTCCCAGATATGGATACCGCGTTCCTGTAGCCAGCGTACATCATTACTCTGTGCCTGAAAAATCCAGAGAATTTCCAGCACAGCTGTCTTAAAGGCCACTTTTTTCGAGGTTAGAATCGGAAATTCCGACTCCAGATCAAATTGCATTATCTGGTGAGGCAATCGAATTGTTCGTGTCCCGTTTTGTGCTACATGATCCGGCATAGCCGAAGAGCCATGTACCCCTGAATAATTCTGGATCTTCTGTCCATGCTCTAAGATTCGCTTGCAAAGATCAATATACTGGTCGTCAAATTTGGTCATTTTACCTCCTTTGTGCTCATTATAGCATAAAAAGACCCGAAGTAGAACTTCGGGTCAACAGGGTGGAGTTATAATTCAATTTCTGCAGTATCAAGCATCATGCATTCAGGGATCCTATTATAGGTGTCCATAAACGCTACATTAAGCAAGCTTTCGACCGGCGTAATAATTTCCGCGGGCATATGCTTTATTGCTACCCGTGCGTGTAGACACCAAATATCTGCCGAACAATAGGTTCCGAGCAGCCGTCCAAACCTGAGATCGCGTTCGGACGGATATTCTTTCTTTCGTACATCTCCTGACAGGCCGTGTTTGTATAAAAAAACTTGGAACAAAACCGCCTCGGCTTTGTCGATAGCTTTAGCCAACATCTGCTCGCCGCTATACGTTTCAAATTCACGATACATCTTCATGATCCTGTTTTGGAAATCATCGGGATAAAGTTTTGCTAGCTTCTGCATGGTTTCCTCTTCGGTTTTGCGTACTTCGTCATGTGGCATCGTCCCGTCGTCTAGCTGGTCTCCAAGCTCGAATTCGCCGTGGTCGTGAATCAACATGAACATTAGTTGCTGGAACCACTCGGTGTCTGGCACCAGCCCAGGATAGCTCAACATAAACAACCCTAAAAGATAAGCCGCGCGTGCCTCGTGCTCGGCAACGAATTCTGACCTCTGGTAGATATCATTTATGTCTAGCGCTTTTAACGCTCTACAAGCGATAGTCCCATTTCTTGTTCGATACGACATCTCACATTTCATCAGATAGGCTAACCAAATCTGTTTTTCAATCATAAAAACCACCTCCTAAGGTTCAACCTCCACCCGTCTTATCGAATTTTACCAGAGCTGTGTTAAAAATAAAAGGCTTTACTTTTTGCACCGACAATGCTATAATGTACTTGACAATCTCGTAAGAGATTATTTTTTATAGAGAAAGAAGGAGGATATGGCGAATATCACAAGAATCAAGGCCGGAAAATCGATTGAAAAAGTCAAAAAGTCGACCGAAAAACCGACCAAAAAATCAAATAAGAAACCAGCCGGCAAGGTTAAGCGTTTTCTAACCGCGCCCTTTCGTTATATTCATAATTCTTGGGTCGAGCTTCGTCAGGTCCGTTGGCCTTCTCGTAAAGCCAACTGGAAAATGGTGCTCGCGGTCTTCGCCTATACCGCTCTCATCATGATCCTAATCGCCCTCCTCGACGTACTCTTCACTTGGATATTTAATTTAGTTTTAGGTAAATAAAGGAGCAAAAAATGGCAGTAAACAGATATGATGACACCCGTGCATGGTACGCTATCAGCACTTATTCCGGGTACGAGGATAAAGTTGCAGACAGTATCAACCAGCGTGTTGATGGTGCTGAGATGAAAGGCAAAATCTTCGGGGCTCTCGTTCCAAAAGAAAAGCAGATCGAGATTAAAAACGGTAAACGCAAAGTTATCGACAAAAAGATCTTCCAGGGCTACGTCCTTGTCGACATGAAACTCTCCGATGAGACTTGGTACATTGTCAGGAATACCCCTGGTGTCACCGGCTTTATCGGTACCGGCACTCAGCCTACCCCTGTTTCCGAGAAGGAAATCACCAAAATCAAGAAGCGCATGGGCGTCGAAGATCCGAAGTTCAATATCAACTACACTATTAATGAGGTTGTTTCAATCACCGACGGCCCATTCAAAGGCTTCGACGGTACTATCTCTGAAGTAGACAGCGTTAAAGGTAAACTCAAGGTCATGGTCTCGATGTTTGGCCGCGAAACGCCTGTCGAACTTGACGCTTTACAAGTTAAGAAAATTTAGGTATAATAGTACTGTTACGCACGATTATTAACTAATCGCTTCAAAAAAGGGAATATTATGGCAAAAGTTATTGGCAATCTTAAACTTCGTATCCCTGGCGGTAAAGCTACTGCTGGGCCTCCAGTTGGTTCCACTCTCGGTCAGTGGGGCTTAAACATGATGGACTTCATCAACCCATTCAACGAAGCTACTAAAGAATACATGGGTAAGGATGTTATCGTTCACATCCGTGTTTTCGAAGATCGCACTTTCGACTGGAAGTGCCTCGGTCGCCCAGTTGATGATCTAATCCGCGAAGAAATCGGTATCGCCAAAGGTTCTGGTAAGCCTAACCTTGACAAAGTTGGCAAAATTACTCGTGCTCAGCTCGAGAAAATCGCCGAGATCAAGAAAGATCAGCTCAACGCTATCGATCTAGAAGGTGCCGTTAAGGTCGTCGCTGGTACCGCCCGTTCTATGGGCGTCACCGTCGAAGACTAACCGGTTCCATTCTCCAAAAAATCGCCTTCTCCGGCGATTTTTTGTGCTATAATTAAACCAATGTCGGAGGTTAAGTTCACCCCAATTTCATCGAAAAAAGATGGTTCTGATCTTGTGCCATCTGATTTTGTACACCTCCATAACCACACCCATTATTCATTACTCGACGGCCTCACAAAAATCCCAGATTTAGTAGACTTCGTAAAAAGCGAAGGCATGGAATCTGTCGCTGTTACCGACCACGGTACGATGAGCGGTCTAGTCGAGCTCTATAAAACTGCTAATGCTGAGGGTATCAAGCCGATTCTTGGGCTTGAGGCCTATGTTGCCGCACGTAAGATGACCGATAAGGACCCAGCCCACGACAAAGAGCGTTTTCATATCACTCTCCTCGCCATGAATGACAAGGGTTACGAGAACCTCTGTCGCATGATGACCGAGGCCGAGCTTCACGGCATGTATTACAAACCCCGCATCGATCATGACTTAATGGAAAAATATAATGAAGGCATCATCTGTCTTTCCGGTTGCGCTAGTTCTGAGATTTCGGTTGCGCTAAAAAATGGTGACGAAAAACGCGCCGAGGAACTCGTCGATTGGTACGCAAAAACCTTCAAAGACCGTTTCTATCTCGAGATGCAGGACCATGGTCACCCAGATTCTCCAACCCATTGGGATGTTCAAAACAAGATCAATCAGGGTCTCCAGAAAATCGCCGCAAAAACTGGCTTACCGCTCGTTGTTACATGTGACGGTCACTACCTAAAGCATGAAGACCAGGATACTCACGAGGCTCTGCTCTGTATTGGTACTGCTAGCAACTTATCAGATACTAATCGCATGACTCTCAAAGATTTCCAACTCCACGTTATCCCACCGAAGGAAATTATCAAACGCTGGGGAAAGACACATCCCGAAGCCATCCGAAATACCAAACGCATCGCCGAGCGCTGTGATGTTGATTTAAAGCTCGGGCGCATCCTAATTCCAAAATTCCCAGGCATTCCGGACGGCGATGATGAGAAGTCCTATCTCGATAAGCTCGTATTTCGTGGGCTGGCCTTCCGTTACGGTGGTAAAACCGAAGAAGAGGCCAGCAAACTCAGTGTAGAGGAATGCCGCAAACTGCTAAAAAAAGAGGTCCTCGACCGCATTGACTACGAGCTTCAGGTCGTCGATAAAATGGGCTATAACGGTTACTTTCTCATTGTCCAAGATTTTATCAACTGGGGCAAAAAACAGCGTATCGTCTACGGTCCAGGCCGTGGCTCCGCTGCCGGTTCGCTCCTCGCCTATGCACTCCGTATTACCGAGCTTGACCCCTTAAAATACGATCTTCTCTTCGAGCGTTTCCTAAACCCCGATCGTATCTCCATGCCTGATATTGATACCGACATTCAGGATACTCGCCGCGACGAGGTTATCCAGTATTGTACCGAAAAATACGGCCGCGGTCGCGTATCGAACATCGTTACTTTTGGTAAAATGATGGCCAAAAACGCCGTGCGCGACGTCGCCCGCGTCATGGAAGTTCCTTACGCCGAGTCCGACCGCATCGCTAAGCTCGTCCCAGACCCAGTTATGGGCCACCATGTCAAACTCCAGGACGCCATCAAAGAAGATCCCGATCTTAAGCAGGAATACGAAACCAACCCGACTGCAAAAGAGGTCATCGACCTGGCTAGCCGCCTCGAGGGTACGATCAGAAGTCATGGTGTCCATGCTTGCGGCGTGATTATCGCCCCGGACGATCTTGTTAAATTCCTACCCCTAGAAGTTGCCCGCAAAAAAGGGGCCGATGGCGAAGAGGTGCTTTCCGCCCAATTCCCAATGACCCAGGTCGAAGAACTAGGCCTCCTCAAGATGGACTTTCTTGGTCTCAGCAACCTCTCTGTTATTAACAATGCTCTCCGCATGATTCGCAAAGTCTACGGCGACGATCTTGATATGTATTCGGTACCGCTCGATGACAAGGAAACTTACGAGCTCCTGCAGCGCGCTGAAACGACCGGTGTTTTCCAGCTTGAATCTGCCGGCATGAAACGCTATCTAAAGGATCTAAAGGCTAGCACTTTTGAAGATATTATCGCTATGGTCGCACTTTACCGCCCTGGTCCGATGCAGTTTATCGACAGCTTCATTCGTCGCAAACATGGCAAAGAGCCGATTACCTACCTCCATCCCGGCCTCGAAAACGCCCTGAAGTCAACTTACGGTATTTTGATTTACCAGGAACAGTTCATGCAGATTTCGAAGGAATGGTGCGGCTTTACTGGCGGTCAGGCTGATACTCTGAGAAAAGCTGTCGGTAAAAAGAAAGTTGACCTCATGAACAAGGTCAAGCCAGAGTTTATCGAGGGTGCGATCAAAGTTGGTGGCGCAACAAAGGAAATCGCCGAAACTTTCTGGGATCAGCTCCTCGACTTCGCGAACTATTGTTTCAATAAGTCTCACGCCGCGTGCTACGCCCTGATCGCTTACTGGACTGCGTATCTGAAGGCACATTATCCAGATGCCTTTATGGCTGCCCTTATGACCTCTGACATGCGCTGGACCGACCGCCTCGCCATCGAAATCAACGAATGTAAACACATGGGCCTAAAAGTGCTTGGCCCTGACATTAACGAATCTTACGGCGACTTCGGCATCGTCAAAGGCGAAAACACGATTCGCTTTGGCCTCTCTGGTATCAAGAATATGGGCAAGAGCCTCGTCGAAGAAATTGTCATCCCTGAGCGCGACAAAAACGGCCCCTTCAAATCCCCTTGTGACTTTGCAAAGCGTATCAACTCTACGAAATTCAACAAAAAATCTTGGGAAGCCGCGATTAAGACCGGCGCTTTTGACCGCTTTGGCGGAGAAGACCGCGGCCGTACTCGTTCCGATCTTCTCTTTAACCTCGAAGCAATTCAAGCTTATGGTGCCAAACTCCAAAAAGATGCCGGCAACGGTCAGACCGACCTTTTTGCCGCCTTTGGTGCCGCCGGCGAGATTCCTGAGCCAGAAATGAAATCTGCCCCAGTCGCCATCCCTGAGAAAGAAATGCTTCTTGCTGAACGCGACTTGATGGGTCTCTATCTTTCAGCCCACCCACTCGACAAATATGATACATACTTCGAAGAGCAAACCCACCCTATGAGTCTCGTATCGGGCGAAAACGACAACAAAATCCTCACCCTTGGCGGTATCATCACCAACGTCCGCACAATTCTGACCAAATCTGGCACAAAAATGGCGTTTGTGAAGATTGAAAATAAGGATTCAGAACAGGAAGTCATCGTTTTCCCGAGTATATACGAGCAATTTGGCGGCAAACTACTTCAAGATAACGTCGTTCGCATTACTGGTAAAGTCAACGCTACCGACAAAAATGGCAACCCAACCCCTGACGTCAAGCTCCTTGCCGAAAGTGTGGAGGTTATCTCTGACGAGATATTACAAAATTACCAGCCAACTGGCACCAAACTGACTGCGCCAGTAGCTGCCAAACCTCGCACAAGAGCTACTAGGGTTTCTCACGCCACCACACCACCAGTTGAATCTGCCCCAGAACCACCTAGGCCGGCAGTAAAGCCAAGAATTGAACGCCTCTACTGTCTTGTAAAAGACCCGGAAAACACCGAAACCTTGACCGAGATTAAACATCTCTGCGATCTCCACCCTGGACTTCAGGAAATTATCCTAGTCATCAAAGAAAACGACGAAAAACGTCCTCTGAGAATGCCTTTCAAAGTCGATGCCGACGAGGAGCTCACCACGCCACTTAAAAACCTCCTCGGCGACGACTGCGTCATCGTAAAATAGATGTTATAATATTGAATATGGAAATTGTGTTGGTGCTTGATAATATCCGTTCCACCTATAACGTCGGGGCGATTTTTCGCACTTTTGAAGGGTTTGGTGGACACGAAGTGGTCTGTTCAGGGGTAACGCCTTGTTTTGTAAGACCAGGACTTTTGCCGCATTTGGCCGAAAAACTAGAGCACCAAATCGGAAAAACCGCACTTGGAGCTGAAAAAACGTTAAAAATCACATATTCCGACAACATTTTGAGCTTTTTGCAAGCAGAAAAGGCCGCAGGAAGCCTTGTTTTGGGCTTAGAGAACAATTTGGACGATAGTAGGGTGGTACGGCTCTCTGAAATTAAAACGCATCTGAATGGCTTTCAGCGCGTTATTTTGGTGCTTGGCGAAGAGGTTAAGGGTATCAAAACAGAGGTGTGTGATCTTTGCGATTTCTTCGCCGAGATTCCAATGAGAGGCCAAAAAGAAAGCTTCAATGTTTCCGTTGCCACAGGGGTGGCCCTCTACGAATTGACAAGAACAGACCAATCTGTTATTATCTAAAAAGTTCGTAGCCGTACCTGAAGGAGGTGATAATATGGCGAGAAGGAACTTTGAGGTAAAACATCTTTATGTTGTCAATCCTGGACATGCAAATGAAAAAGCTTACGATAACATCCTAAAAACGGTCAACGTTGGTGATTACCGTAACCCAGTAGAATTAACCGTGGTAAGATTGGGCGATAAGCGCGGAGTGATAGACTATCAGGGCGATGAAATTGTGCCGGCTATTTATGATGACATTGCTATCACTACGATTTTGAAGCCATGCGAAAAAAATCTAATCAAGGTTACCCTTGACGGAAAAGTCGGTTTCCTTAATTTGCAGGGCGAAGAGCTTCTTCCTTGCGAGTTCGAGAGCGTTTTAAGGGTCGACCATTGTCGAATGGCAATCGTCACTAACGATAAGCACTCTATTAAGGAGCTAAATGGCGTGGTCGAATACGGTTTATCTGGTGAGCAAACCTGGCGTTTCATCCTACCGATGGAATATAAGCAAATCATCATTCGCGACGATGGCTTCCAAATCAGCAAACGTAGGAATCTTTGGGGATTTGCCGATCTAGAAGGTAACGAAGTCGTCCCCTGTCAGTACAATAAGGCATTTGAATTAACCGATAAGTACAATGTGTTAGAGGTCCACCGAGAAAAGAACCAGACACCCGCTTATGATTTCTGTACCCAAGATGGCACAGTAGCAATCGCAGGCTTCAAATGTGAACGCCGTAACGACAAAATCGTCAATAACGGGGAAGGCCATTTTAGTATCACGAGACAAGACGTGATAATCGATAATTTCCATATCGACTTTGAAAACGGCAAATATTGTATAGTTTATGATTGATGTTATACCAAAAAGCCTTGCAGACTGCAGGGCTTTCTTGATGCTTTGCCAAAAAGACCGACTCATGCTATAATTACCCCAAGAAAAGAGGACAAAATGGATAGATACGACCCGATTAAAATTGAAGAAAAATGGCAAAAACGCTGGGAAGAAACCGAGCCTTTTAAGGCTAAGATGGTGAAGAACAAACCAAAAATGTTCCTTGCCGAGATGTTCCCATACCCGTCTGGCGCCGGTCTTCATGTCGGTCACGTCCGTAACTTCACGATTGTCGACGTTCTCGCCCGTTTTTATACGCAGCAAGAAATGAAGGTTTTAAGACCTTTCGGCTACGATACTTTTGGCCTTCCAGCCGAAAATTATGCGATTAAAACCGGCATCTCTCCACAGTCCGCTACAAAAACCAATATAGAGAATTTCCGCAAACAGGCTAAGCGCCTCGGTCTCGCTATTGACTGGTCGCGTGAAATTAACACCTCTGACCCAGAATACTATCGCTGGACCCAGTGGTGCTTCCTCCAGCTTTATAAGAAGGGTCTCGCCTATCGCAAAGAGTCGTACCAGTGGTGGTGCCCAGTAGATCAGACCGTCCTCGCTAATGAACAAGTTGAAAACGGCAAATGCTGGCGCTGTGGCCATGAGGTCGAGAAGAAGAAAATGAAGCAGTGGTTCTTCAAAATCACCGATTATGCCGATGAGCTTCTAAACGATGTCGACTCTCTGGACTGGCCAGAGAAGATTAAGACGATGCAGAAAAACTGGATCGGCCGCAGCGAAGGCGCAGAGATTAAATTTGAAACTGAAAATAATCAGCAAATTACAGTCTTCACCACCCGTCCTGACACGCTTTTTGGCGCCACTTTCCTCGTTCTCGCCCCCGAACATCCACTAGTTAAAAAACTCGTTACTGAGGATACGAAAGAAAAAGTTGAGCAGTACTGCCAGTCTGCCATCAAAAAATCTGAAATTGAACGTCAAGAGAACAAAGAAAAAACCGGCGTTTTCACCGGATCCTATGCAGAAAACCCTGCTACTGGCGAGAAAATCCCAATTTGGGTCTCCGACTATGTTCTGATGGGCTACGGTGAAGGCGCGATTATGGCCGTGCCGGCGCACGATGAGCGTGACTATGAATTTGCCGAGAAATTCGACTTGCCGATTAAAACTGTGATTGATAAACCAGAAAATTCAACCGACGATGACAAATGTTATCACGGCGAAGGCGAGTTAATTAATTCCGACCGATTTGACGGCGTGCGCACCGAAGATGCACGTGAGCAAATCGTTGCTTGGCTCGAGCAACAGGGAATCGGCAAGCAGCGCGTGACTTATAAGATGCGCGACTGGCTAATTTCGCGCCAGCGTTACTGGGGTTGCCCGATCCCAATCGCTTATGATAAGGACGGCAACGAGCATCCTATTCCCGAAGATCGGCTTCCAGTCTTGATTCCAGAGGTTGAAGATTACAAACCAGACAACACTGGCCGCTCCGCTCTCGCCAAAGCTACAGACTGGCTGAAAGTCACAATCGACGGCGAAGAAATGACTCGTGAGACTGATACGCTCGACGGCTACGCTTGCTCGAGCTGGTATCTCTGGCGCTACGTCTCGCCACACGACGAGCAGCACGCTTGGGATCCAGAGGCAATCAAATACTGGGCTCCGACTGACATTTATGTTGGCGGCGATCATGCCGTTGCCCACCTCTTGTATATCCGTTTCTGGGCCAAATTCTTCGCCGATCAAAAACTCTTGCCTTTCCGCGAGCCAGTTAAAACCTTGCTTTATAACGGCTATATTAACGCTCCAGACGGCAAAAAGATGAGTAAGAGCAAAGGTAACGTCATCGACCCGCTAGATGTCATTGACTCTGGCTACGGTGCCGACACGCTCAGAACCTACGAAATGTTTATCGGCCCTTATGACCAAGACGCAGCCTGGGATACGAAGGCTATCGGTGGCGTCTACCGCTTCCTGAACCGTTGTTGGTCACTTTGCTTCGATAGCGCGGGTGACGTCGCTAAATCTGCGACGGCAGGACCCGCACATACCATAGCTATTAGAAACAAAACGATCAAAAAGGTCACCGAAGACTTACATCGCCGCAGTTTCAATACCGCCGTTGCCGCTCTGATGGAATACGTCAACGAACTCTATAAACAGGGTGCGACAAAAGAAGATCTTACCATCTTAGCGAAACTCTTAAAACCATTCGCTCCTCACCTCGCCTCAGAAATGCTTGAAAAATTAGATGAAAATGACGTCTGGCCAACTTGGGACGAAGCAGCCCTGAAAGAAGAGACAGCCGAAGTCGTCATCCAGGTCAACGGTAAACTTCGCGCAAAACTTCAGGTTGCAACTGACGACCTCAAAGATGAAGAAAAAATTACCAAACTCGCACTAACTGACGAGAACGTCAAAAAATTCTTGAAAGGCGAGCCAAAGAAGACCATCTACGTCGAACGCGTCAAGCTTCTCAACATCGTAGCTTGACAAAATAGCCAAACTATGCTAAAATCAAAAAAGAGTACTGCTCGTACCTTAGTATTTTGTTTTGTCATAAGAAGGAGGTGGAATTATGGCAGCTTTTCCTGAAATTTATTTTTATCATCTTCCAAAAGATCCGATAAAGATTAATTCGGCGTATACAAAAATTAGCATGGAGCTCATTCGTGCCGCCGTATCAATTTTAGATGTAGGATACCAACATCGAGCCGATCGGTTTGCATCATTCTATTGTCGCCCGTTCATGGTTGATATTACATCGGCATCAGGAAAGTACGCACATAGGTTGACTTTTGGTAATCGTGGTAATGATATCACTAAATCGACGCCGCCATGCAAGATGACAATCCCGTTTTGCGGACTGGACGAATATTTCAATAATTATAAGGGCGATCTTATAATTGAAGCTTGCTACGAGCAGCTCATCGATCCAGAAAGCCGAGATAGAACCGAAAGCTTGCATCGTGATATTCTGTTGAAACTTGCCGAAACTTATGAACGTAGCATGAAAGAATACTTGCCGGAACATTTTTCATTGTTCACCTATCCAGTATTCTAGTACTCGCATGGCCGCAAAAAGCGGCCATTTTTCATGAAACCCTCTTGCCAAAACCTAAACTAAGTGATAAAATATTCTGTAAGTTTACTATATTATATAAAAGGAGCATAAAGTGCCTGAACCTAAAAAACAGAGCAGCCCTCGTAAAACTGGCCTCAGAAGGAGCCATTTGCGCCTAAAGCTTGCTCGTGCAGTTAACAAGAAATCTCCGGTCAAAGCGTTTGAAACCGCTAAAACTACCCCTAACCTTAAGGTTAAGACCGTTAAAAAAGCCGCCAAAAAAGTAGCGAAGAAGAAGTAGCAATATGGCAAGTAATCGGCATTTAGGCAGAATTATTACTCTACAGAGCTTGTATGAGTTCGAGTTTAGAGAAAGGGCGGGCGACGCTACAGCCGATCTGGATACGATTATCTCAAAAAATATTGCACCATACGAAAAAGCCCTCGGCGACACTGAATTTGTTTATAATCTAACTCACGGCGTAGCTAAAGTTACGAAAGAGCTAGATGATATTTTGAAGCCAATTGCGCCAGAATGGCCGATTAGCGAAATCGCGCCTATCGACCGGAATATCCTTCGTATGGGTGTATATGAATTGAAATATTGTAGCGATAGCGTACCGCCAAAAGTCGCTATTAACGAAGCCGTTGAGCTGGGTAAAGCCTTCGGTTCTGATAATTCGTCGAAGTTTATTAATGGTGTGCTAGGTACCGCCTTCCGCATTCTTGGCCTCGGCGATGATGACAAGGATACTAAAACTAATGAACAATCAACAACCAATCAGGAGGAATCCGCAGCTCAGGCCACAAGCCAGACCCCAGATGCGACCGCAGACTAGAAAGATACCGGAAGCACTACCGACTAAAAATTACAAGGAATCCCCCTTTTCCAAGCTGAGAAGCACTGTTTTTCGTAAGAAGCCAGCGATTCAAGAAATTGTTCGCGAACCGACTGCCGGTGGCATCATTTTTCGCATGAGCAAGGACCAGAAGGACATTGAGATTTTACTCATTCAGGACTCCAAAAATCGTTGGACTATTCCGAAAGGACATATTGAACCTGGCGAAAACGCCAAACAGACCGCCATCCGTGAAATCGGTGAAGAGACCGGACTCCATCGCATTGCTGTGCTTTGTTGGCTTGGCAAAATCAACTTCAAGTATCGCCGCGTCGATAAACTCGTGCTCATGACCACCCAGATTTATCTCGTTCGCTCGCTAGACAATCACGAAGTTGCGCACAAGGAAAAATGGATGAACGGTATTCGTTGGTTCAATTTTGCCGACGCACTCGATGCGATTGAATATGAAGACATTGAAAAACTTATGCTAATTGCTAAAAAGAAAATTCGCTCAGGAGATTTTAAATGAAAACTGGCTTAAATTTGAATCACGAAGAACTTGAAAAATATCAAAGTTACGCCGAGGAGCATCTCGGTTTCCGCTTCAATGATATTGGCCTCTTGGTCACGGCTCTGACTCATCGTAGCTACGTCAATGAACACCGTAAAATCCATATTGAACACAACGAGCGCTTAGAGTTTCTCGGTGATGCTGTACTTGAACTTGTCGTCTCCGACTACCTCTTCCGCAATTTCAATCTTCCTGAAGGCGTAATGACGGCTCTTCGTTCCAGCTTAGTTCGCACCGAGGCTAACAGTCTTGCCGGTGTCCATCTAGGCTACGATCCGCTAATCCGTCTCTCTCACGGCGAAAAAGCTGGCAGCGAGCGCGCGCACGCGGTCATTCTGGCTGACTGTTTTGAAGCTGTTATCGGTGCCGTCTATATTGACCAGGGCGAATCCGCCGCCAGAGACCTAATCTATAAATTCACTATTTCGAAATTACCACAAATCCTCGAAGATGAATCCTGGCGCGACGCTAAATCCTACTTCCAGGAGCTAGTCCAGCATTTCTACAACGCTATCCCGACCTATCACACTCTATCCGTAGACGGCCCAGATCATTGTCGCGAATATACGATTGGTCTCTACGTTGGCGAAACTAAAATCGCCGAGGCTAAGGGTCATTCAAAACAAGAAGCCCAAACTATTTGCGCCCGCGAGGGTATCCGCCAATATAAGGCCAAAGGCATGAGCTTACCTATAGCCGGGATGAACGAGAAGCACTAGACTTTTTCTAGAACCTGTGCTATAATTAACAGAATAACTAAACTAAGGAGAAAAATGCTAGCAATTCGCATGCAACGTAATGGCCGGGCACATTATCCTGTGTACCGGATAGTCGTCCAAGAAGCGCAGCGTCATCCCCTCTCTGGGCGTGTCGTAGCTGAGGTCGGCTCTTACAACCCTCACACTAAGGCTACTGTCCTAGATAAAGAAAAAATCGAGTTTTATCTTAAGAACGGTGCACAGCCATCTTCGCGCGTCGCTCGTGTATTAAAGGCAAACAAGATCACCTTACCAAAATGGGTCAAGGTTGCCGCTGAAAAACACGCCGTCGCGAAACACGCCGACAAACTTCGCAAGAATCAGCCAAAAGAAGAGGCTCCTGCCGAAGAATCCCCTGCTGAGGAAACTCCTGCCGAAGAGACTCCAGCTGAGAACGCTGAATAGCCTTAGAAAAAGAGCCTTGAAATCACGGGCTCTTTTTTGGTATAATGAAAGCATTAACAAATAAACCGGAGAAAAACATGGCAACCATTGACCAGCAATTCGTAGAATACATCGTAAAAACCCTAGTAAATAATCCTGACAAAGTCCAAGTTGAGAGAACCATTGACGAAAAAGGCGTCCTGCTCGAGCTTACCGTAGACGGCGAAGATGTCGGCCGCGTAATCGGTCGCCGCGGTCTCACTGCTCAGGCCATCCGTACTCTTCTCCGCGCACTTGGCACGAAGAACGATGCTCGCTATAATCTCAAAATCGTCAACACCGACGGCGAAGGCTCCGCTCGCTCCGAAAAACCTGACCGTTCCGCCGAGTTTGATGCTCCAGAACCAATGACCGCCGAAGAAGCCGATGGTACCGAAGAAGATGCCGAAGAAGAGCCTACTTCCGACATCGCTGAGCGTACCCGCGCCGAACTCGCCGACCTCGACGATCTCGAAATCTAAGCGCTAGTATCAAGTAAAGCCGCCTCGAGCATTGCCCCAAATTTCGCAATCTCGCGGTGGCTTTTTGCATTGGTCGTCATCACTACTACGATATAATTACGTTCCTCAATCTCAACAATCGCCGCATCATGATATAGTCGCCAATACCCGTTAGCCGCCTCCCAGCCAACTTTATCATAAACTTTCGCCTTCCCGCTAGTAAATCCGGCCGGCAGCCCTCTTCGCCAATCATACTTTGTCACCGGCTGGTTAAGCAGGGAATCGAAAATCTTTTCGCGAATCTCTTCCGAAAAACCATCACCTCGGTAATACAACTTCATCATCTCCGCAATGTCCGCCGGCGTCGAAGTCAGCGCCGAAACTTTCGTGTCTAAAATTCCAAAATCGTCCCGCACAATCTTATCTAGCTCCGCTCGCCCAATCTGCGCCCACATTTTCTCCGCGCAGGCAGAATTCGACTCGCGAATCGCAAGATCCAGACACTTTCCGTAGCTATCTAGCGACCACTCGCCACTCATCACCCGCTTGTAGCCTTCATACACCACAAACAACTTATAAAGCGACGCCGTACTGAACTTTTTATTCGGTTGATGCTCCGCCACGACTGAGTCATTGTCTAAATCATAGATCAAAACCCCCGCATCTCCCGAAAAACCCGCCAGCCAAGCATTCACAGTCGGCTGCAAATCCACCGTCGAAGACACCTTCTTTGCCTCCTCGGCCTCTTTTATCACTGCGCTAGATATTCTCCTCACTACCTCTGAACCATCAATCACCACCGGCTCCTTCCTCGAAAAAATCCATGCCCAAACCAGCATAAAAATAAATATCACCAAAAATCCGCCCACCAGCCATCGTATCACCGACAAAATATAACTTTTCATCTAACCTTAATTATAACATTTCCAAAAATTTTTGAAAAAAGGTCTTGCTTTTTTATTTTGCATACGCTAAAATAAAATTAGTTCGTTTGAACAAAAGCTAACTGCGAGTCAGCTTACACATAAGTTGAGAGCTTATCTGTTCAAAAAATACACCTTTCCCAGAGGTGGTTTTTTGACTTTCGAGCCAATAAAAAGGGGCCAATCCTAGGATTGACCCTGTTTTTTAATACGGACAGCCATCCTTCTTCCAGCTTTCTGGCCAAAGCGACTTCTGCTTTCGATAAGACTGAATCACCATCTCCCTTGCCGACAGGACCTCTCCCGCCTCAAGATACCTACGTGACCAATCTTGTATATAGTCGCGCCTCCGGGCATTCTCAAGCACCTCGCGCAGATTCTCGCGGTCCTTCTCCGAGAAAGGCTTAAAGCTAAAATACTTGCTACCGATTGTTTCCAGATCCTTAACGGTCTTCTCCAGATGCGCCTCAGCATGTGCTATCGCCCTTTCGACATTGAGCGGATCATTACTACTAAAGTAGCCATACACAACTTTCTGCGTCGACAGTATTCCATCTTCGGCATTCCTGACAATTGCCCGCCAAGCTTTAATCTTTCCGACCGTATTGCTAAGTTCAATAAACACAGTCCAATAGAGCTCTACCGGCGTCAACTTATCCATTTCCGAATCTTCGGCATCTTCCTCCAGAGGATTATACCCGTAGATTTCTACGAACTCGTCAAAAGTCAGTTCCTCGGGACTCATGCCGTCTTCTCTGTCGACTATTACCCACTGTCTATTACCTGAAATGTTCATAACCTTCATATCCCACCTCCTTAAAGCAAATCACAGGTTACATTACAATTATACCATACATTTCGCAAAAAATCAAGTCTTTACACCCTCATCCCGCTCATGCTACAATAAAACCAACAAATGTACAAATGGAGGTGAGTA
>CAMVNH010000005.1 GCA_947168825.1 uncultured Candidatus Saccharibacteria bacterium | reverse complement strand
AATTGGGGCAGTAGCTCAGTTGACTAGAGCGCACGATTCGCATTCGTGAGGTCGTGGGTTTGACTCCCATCTGCTCCACCAAGGCCCTTGGGCTTTATTTTTGTGGTGAAAAATGGTATAATTTTAGTAGATGGTGGGGTGGTACCTTAGAAGGAGGTGGTAAAATGAACACAGACGGAATGTTTGCACGGATGGATTATTGTCCCGATGTGACTGGTCGGTTTTCAGAGTTGTGTTATTGGGCATTACCAGACCATACGTTTTATCCAGGAGTAGATTTCGTAAGTGAACTGCCGGAATTAATCATCATCAAGAAAAGTCTTGAAGAATATTTCGGCGTGAAAGTGCTTTATGGAATTGAGGTGGAAGATACTCAAAGCAGAAAGTCCGATGACGTAATGCTCTGTACGGTCTCTTTCCCGTCGGATGATAGCGAATATCTGCAATATATCTGTACGAAGCTTGGGACCTATACCATGTTGTATTTCCAGGAAATTGATGGTCAATTATCCGAAATCGATCCGATAGTTTTAACAGATGAACTGAAAAGTCTGCTACGTTTGAAACCTTGCGAAGTTGAAACAGAAGAAGGTCAGTCGTACTTTGATGAAGAACATAACGTTTTGGTATTTGCGAGTCAGGAAGCGGCCATGAATTACCTTAACAATATCGTCACAACTACAACGGATAAGGACACTGTTCTGCCATCGGTCGCCTACGTAGATCAACCGACTTTTCATAACTATGTAATTAGAGCTACATAACCACCACCAAAAAATACCCCCTTTTGATAGGGGGTATTTCTGTGCGGCGGTTTTAACGCTTGCTGAACTGTTCGCGACGGCGAGCAGAACGAAGACCGTATTTCTTGCGTTCCTTTTCGCGTGGGTCGCGTTTCAAGCTTCCTGCCTTCTTTAGAACTGGGCGAAGGTCTGGAGACTCGGTGATGATGGCTTTGCTGATAGCGAGTTTAATCGCATCAACTTGGCCAGCGAGACCACCACCTTTGACTACGATTGTAATGTCGTAATCTTTCTGCTTCTGAGTTAAAGCGAGAGGATCGGTAATCTCGGCGAGATAAGCCTTGTTCCCGGAAAGATATTCGAGGGCTGGCTTGTCATTAATCGTGATTTCACCTTTGCCTTTATAGAGGCGAGCACGAGCCGTAGCGGCTTTGCGACGGCCAAGACCGTAGGTGTATTTTTTTGTAGCAACCATTATTTGATCTCCTTTGGATTCTGAGCGGTATGGGTATGCTCAGCACCGTCGAAGACGCGGAGACGCTTCAAGCGCTCAGCGGCAAGTTTGTTCTTCGGGAGCATGCCTTTGACTGCTTCTTTAATGGCGCGGCTTGGATCCTTCTCGACCACCTCTTCGAGGCGAAGTTCCTTTAAGCCACCTGGGTAACCGCTGTGGCGGTAGTACATCTTGTCGACCATTTTGTTGCCGGTGACAACTAGGTTTTTAGCGTTTACGACGATGACGTAATCACCATTATCGATGTGTGGGGTGTAAGTCACTTTGCTTTTGCCCATGAGTTTGTCGGCGATGACGACGGCAAGTTTGCCTAGAGGTAGGCTCTGGGCGTCGATCACCCACCATTTACGGTTAATTTCAGCGGACTTTTGGCTATAAGTTTTCATTATTTTTTAGCCTCCTTCCCTGGTTTCTTACTGAGATCAATCGTGTCAACAAAGGAGATGGTGCCCATTTCGGCGTTATCACCTTTGCGGAAGCCGGCGTGCTCGATACGGAGGTAGCCGGAATCACGAGTGATTTGTGGTGCGATTACGTCGACGAGAAGGTTGGCGGTATCGATACTGTTTAGGCGTGCCATAATGATACGGCGATTAGCGAGACCACCTTTTTTCGCGCGAGTAATCAGTTTCTCGGTGCCGCGGCGCATTTCTTTGGCGCGGGCGAGAGTGGTAGTAATAGATTGGTGTTCAATCAGAGCGCACATCAGCCCACGTTCGAGTGCTCTCCTCTGATCGGTTTCACGGCCGAATTTGCGGCCTTTATATCCGTGGCGATGCATATTAAATATTTAACTCCGTTAACTTTTCTTTAACTTCGTCGAGGGCTTTAGTACCGAAACCTTTGAGCTCTTTTAAGTCGGAGTCGGAGAGGGAGACGAGGTCGCGAACGGTCTTGATATCGTTATTGACAAGAGCGTTAGCGGTGCGGGCGGAGAGACCCAATTCTTCGATTGGGAGCATGAGCCCGGTGTCTTCTTCTTCGGCGAAAGAGCCTGGAGCTGGTGCCGATTCGACGGTGGTGCCGCCGGCAAGAGCGGAATACTGGTTGACAAGAACAGCAGCAGCTTCTTCGAAGGCTTCCTGAGGGGTGATTGTGCCATCAGTGTCAATAGTGATAGTAAGCTGCTGAAGGTTAGTATCTTGACCAACACGAGTATTCTCTACCTTGTAGCGAACACGAAGGACTGGAGAAAAGACAGCGTCGAGAGCAATCATATCGCTATGAACGCGTTCTTGGCTGCTTTTCTCGATAGTGAGATAACCACGACCAGTCTCAACGATAAAGTGCATCTTAAGAGTGAACTTTGGATCGTCGATGTGGCAAATGGTCTGGTGTGGGTTGGCGATTTCGACCTCGGCTGGAAGCTTGATGTCGCCAGCTACGACGCGAGGGTCGCCATCTTTAGTGGATTGATCTGAGCCTTTAATTTCTAGGTTGAGTTCGATTGGAGCGTCAGTGTGGACCTTGAAGCGGATAGCTTTGAGGTTTAGCATGATGTCGACAACATCTTCACGAATACCAGGAATAGCGGTAAATTCGTGAGTACTACCTTCGATACTGAAGGAAGTAATTGCAGCACCTTTGACACTCGAGAGTAAGACTCTGCGAAGAGAGTTGCCGAGAGTGTTGCCGTAGCCATAATAGAGCGGTCGGATCACAAACTCAGCACTGTTCTCGCTCAAGGAGTTAACCTCTGCGAGGCTTGCTTCGTGGATAACTTTAGTTGTCATTATTTACTTCCTCCTTAGCGTGAGTAATACTCAACGATTAGTTGTTCGTTAATGCCCGCCTCTGCTTCTTCGCGCTTAGGCTTACCGGTAACCTCAATTTTCATTTTCTTGCCATCGACTTTAATCCAGGAAAGGACGCCTTGGCCAGCGTTGCCCATGATGTTTTCAAGATTCTTGAAATACTCAGATTTCTGAGACTTTGGACGAACTTCGAGAATATCACCTGGGTTTAAGCGGATGGAAGGAATGTCGATGCGGCGACCGTTTAATAGGAAATGACCGTGAGAGACTAATTGACGTGCCTGACGGCGAGTCGTAGCGAAACCAGCGCGATAGACTACGTTGTCAGCGCGGCGCTCGAGGAACTCGAGCAGGTTTTCGCCAGCTAGACCTTCGGCTCTCTGGGCTTCTTTCATTAATTTTGCAAATTGTTTCTCAAGAAGACCGTACATACGACGAACCTTCTGTTTTTCGCGGAGCTGTGTCAAATAAAGACTGCCCTTTCGCACGCGCATATCGCCGTGTTCACCTGGAATACCAGATTTTTTGGCCATGACTTTATGTGCTTTTGGAGCGAGGGCGAAACCTTCGCGACGAGATTGTTTAACAATTGGAGATTTATCGCGTGCCATTATGGTTTCCTTTCTCCTTTAGGACGGACACCACCGTGCGCGATAGGCGTTTTGTCGGTAATGCTGTCAATTTTGATACCGAGACCAGAGATTGCGCGAATAGCGCTGTCGCGGCCGAGACCAATACCCTTAACATAGACGTCAACGGAGCTGAGGCCGTGATCTTTCTTGGCGATTTCGCCAGCTTTTTCAGCGGCAATCTGAGCTGCGTAAGCAGTACCCTTTTTGCTGCCACGGAAACCGTTGGCGCCAGCGGAAGAGCTGGAAAGTACTTTGCCGGTCTTGTCGGAAATAGTGATAATAGTGTTGTTGAAGGTGGCTTGGATGTGCATCTGGCCAGATTGGACGATGCGCTTGCCTTTTTTACCTTTAACTTTTGTAGCTTTGACTTCAGGAGCTTCGGCTACAGCTTCAGTGGTTTTGACTTCTTCTTCTGCCATATTTACTCCTCAAATTTAAGTCTTACTTGCTGCTTTTGGTTGCGCTCCACCGACCGCGATCGCCTTACCCTTACGAGTCCGTGCATTCGTACGAGTACGTTGGCCGTTTACTGGCAACTTTGCCTTGTGGCGGATACCCTTATAAGAATTGATATCCTTGATGCGCTTGATATTATTACTGACGAGGCGACGAAGATCACCCTCAACTTGGTACTTACTGGAAATAACCTCGTTGATTTTCTGTTCATCAGCCTCGGTGAGATCTTTCACCCGAGTGGTAGGCTCAATCTTAGCCTCCGCAAGGATGGCTTTTGAGGTTGTGCGTCCGATACCGTAAACGTAAGTGAGGGCAATCCACACTTGTTTCTCGGAAGGGATGACAACGCTTGCAATTCTTGCCATATTTACTTAACCCTGCCTTTGCTTATTCTTAGGTTTTTTCTTATTAATGACACGAAGTACACCTTTACGGCGGACAATGATGTCATCTGGCGAGATTTTTTTAACACTAGCACGTACTTTCATAGTGTGCAAAAATCCTTTCTTTAGTTATTAATCTTTTAGACGGAAGCTGATGCGGCCTTTCGTGAGATCATAAGGCGTGAGCTCCACTTCCACCTTGTCGCCTGGCACGAGACGGATATAGTTTTTACGCATTTTTCCGCTCATGTGAGCAATAATAATATGACCATTCTCGAGTTCAACCCGAAACTGGGTACCTCGCAAAGCCTCAACGACTTTGCCGGTGAGTTTAATCACTTCCTTTTGACTAGCCATAAATTACTTTACTATTATATCATACATATTTTTGTGTGTAAACAAGAAAATTTGAGTTTTTATTGTTCTAGTAGGACGGCTTTAACGAACTGGCGAGAAAGGTAGGTCTTCTGAACATCAGACCATTCGCCGGAGCAAGTAATCAGGGTGATTGATTCTTTACCACTAACTGGACTAATGAAAGCAGAATTCATATTGGCATTGGCCTGATCTAAGGGGTAAGCAGTGTTTTCGACCACGGAGTAACTAAAGTTTTTGCCATCGCCTCTCTCAACATTAATGATATCGCCTTCGGTTAAATCAGGGAGGTATTTGAAGACGCCCGCCCTGGTCGGACCACCATTATGTCCATCCATGACCATAGTGCCACCTTCTCCAGGAAGCCCAGAACCGGTGTACCAGCCGACATCAAAAATGTTATTTGGGGTTTGAAGCTGTTTAGAGCTAGAAAGTCCGACCGGGAGAATGCGCGCATTTTTGATGCCAAGCTTCTCGATGGAGAGATAGCGTGGGCGATCTGGAGCAACTGTATAATTATTCAACTCCGCGTCCGAAATCTCGGTTTCGTCTAGGTTGTCTTCTGTGGTTGGAGAAGAAATAGCGGTCGAGCGCTCGCTACCTTCCTTTTCGAGATAATAATAATGCTCCCAAATAAGTACTTTGATTAGGCAAGCACCAACGGCGATGCCGATAATAATAAGTATGAGCCTGAGGCCATCTTTACGCCAGTCAAATCTAATTCTTCTGCCCACTTTTTCTCCTTATTTAATTATGCTTTAAAATCATCGTAAGTAATCATCAAAGCGCGCGAATCAATCTGACGTAAGTTTTCGAGGGCAACGGTGACAATAATCAAGAGACCAGTACCGGAGAGCGAGAGACCTACCGGCGCACCTGTAGTAAGAATGAAGATATAATCGGTGATGAATGGAAGCATGGCGATGAGGCCTAGCGAAAGAGAGCCGAAGAGGTTGAGACGATTGACGACCTTGTCAAGGTATTTGGCTGTAGTTTGGCCAGGACGAACTCCTTCGATGAAGCCACCTTGTTTCTGAAGATTATCGGCGATTTCTTTAGTATTGAAGATAATAGACGTGTAGAAGTATGTAAAGAGAACGACGAGAATAAAGTAGAGTGCTGGGTAGAAGAACCATTTAGCATTAATGCCATCTGGATACATAGTAGCAAAATTACTAGCACTCGGAGCAGTAAAGAGCTCGAGGAGTTTAGCACCGAAGGCATTGTTCGGGTTAATTACCTGAATAAGCTGACCAACGAGAGCCGGAAGAGCAAGGAAGCTAGTGGCGAAAATGACTGGGATGACGCCAGCAGCGATTAGCTTAATTGGGAGAATAGATTTAATGCCGCCATAGGTACTATTGCCGTGGACGCGCTTAGCATAGTTAATCGTGATGATGCGCTGAGCCTCGTTCAGCTTGACAAGGAAGTAAATGACGATAAGGAGTGCGATAGCGAACCCGAGTACAATCCAGAAGACGGTCGGGTTAACCGGCAATTTAAACCATCCCCAAAGCTCGAGCGAGCCAGCACTGGTATCAAAGAGCGAAGTGCTAAGGCCAGCCAAGGTAGTCGGAAGCTGGGAAATAATAGAAGCAAAGATAATCATGGAAATTCCGTTGCCGATTCCCTGCTCAGTGATTAGCTCGCCGAGCCACATCAAAATAACTGAACCAGCAGTCATAGCGGTGACAGATAAAATCCAATCCGCCGAAGTTAGATTCATATCCGTAGAAACATTCGCAGCGGCGGAACGATAGAGAATATACATATAAGCGATAGATTGGACAATGGCTAGAGGTACGGAGACGCGACGAGTCCACTGATTAATCTTGCGGCGGCCAGACTCGCCATCCTGAGAAAGTTCCTCGAGGCGCGGGATAGCCTTAGTAATAAGCTGAACAACGATAGAGGCGGTAATAAAAGGCGAAAGACCAACAAGTATAACTGAGAAGCTAGTCAGACCACCACCAGAAATTAGATTGAGGAAGCTACCAAAATCAGATTTGGAGAGTAAGTTCTCGATAGCCTCTTTAAAAGTAGAAGAGTCGCCTAGAGGTACAGGAATATGGGCCATGAAGCGGTAAACGACAATAATGCCAAGCACGATAAGAATACGCTTTAGCATGTCTTTATTTTTGAACGATTTGAAAATAGTCTTGAAATGCATGGAAATAACTCTTTCTTACTCTATCTATAATAGCAAAAACCGGCTGCCTTTGCAACCGGTTTTTGGAGTTTTAGTCAATCGACTTATTTTTTGCTACCTTTGCGGCTGTCTTCTGCGATCTTACGAGAAGGGATGCCGGTCTGGGTAAATTTACCACCAGCTTTCTTGATAGCCTCAATCGCAGTTTTAGATGCGTACTGAGTGTCAAGATCAAGCTTAGCGGTTAGTTCGCCACGAGTAATGACTTTTACTTTTACGAATGGGCTAGAAATTAGTCCAGCTTCGTAGAGCTTGAAGTTGTCGACTGAGCCTTTGAGTTCGTTCAAACGATCTGTATAGACGACCTCAGCTTTCGGATGGATAGATTTGAAGCCTTTGAGCTTCGGAACAGCCTGCATGATAGCACGCTGACCACCCATGAATCCGGCTGGCATCTTACGATGACCGGTACGAGCCTTCTGGCCTTTAGTGCCGCGGCCAGCGGTTTTGCCTTGTCCGGCGGAAATACCACGACCTTTACGAGAAGGACGAGTATTTGCTGAAACGGTTAGTTCATTATACTTCATTATTTAGCCTCCTTCTTAGCGGCGGTTTTCTTCGCAGCTGGTTTTTCGGAGGTTTTTGCTACCTTAGTGGTTTCCCAATCTTTGCGAGGAACCTGCTGGCGTAAACCTTCGATCACAGCATAGGCGATGTTGACCTTATTAGTCGAACCAAGCGATTTGGAAATCAAATTCTTAACACCAGTAAGACCGATAATGGAACGTACAACGCCACCGGCGATAATACCAGTACCAGGAGCAGCTGGTTTCATTAAAACGTCTGCACCTGTAACTTTGGTTTCGACTTCGTGGCAGATAGTCTCTTCGTCCATATTGAACTCAATCATGTTTTTGCGAGCCTTAGTAGCTGCTTTTTGGACAGCAGAGGTAACATCGCCACCTTTAGCTACGCCAACACCGACTTTGTTTTTATGGTTACCGATGGCAACAAGAGCCTTGAAGCGCATGCGGCGACCACCTTTAACGGTACGAGAAACGCGATCGATATTAATCGTAACTTCGTCGAATTCTTTAGGGGCAAGCTCAGCTTTAGCGCGGTTACCACCACGACGACGGCGATCCATAGGGCGACCAGCAATGTCGCGGGTCTGCTTCTTGTTTGCGACCTCGTCGGTCATCTTAAGGGTGCCGGATTTGTTAATTACTTTTGGTTGTGTATTCTCAGCCATGCTAGAACTCCAATCCTTCCTTGCGGGCAGCATCTGCGAGTGCAGAGAGGCGACCAGCATAAATTAAAGAACCGCGGTCGAAAACGACTTTTTTGATCTTAGCCTTCTTAGCTTTCTCGGCGATTTCTTTGCCGATCTTAGCAGCCTTCTCGGTCTTAGTGCCAGTTAATTTCTGGCCAACCGTAGTAGCGTAAGCTAGGGTAGTTTTCTTATCATCGTCGATGATTTGTGCGGTGATGTGTAAATTACTAATATGGACCGTGAGACGAGGGCGCTCGCTAGTGCCATGAATTTTTGCGCGTGTGCGATTAGCACGATAGATAGCTTTCATTACTTCTTACCTGCCTTTCCAGCCTTGCGGATGATAACTTCATCAACATATTTAATACCTTTACCCTTGTATGGTTCAGGTTTCTTCAGGCTTCGAATCTCAGCTGCAACCTGGCCGACCTTCTGTTTATCGATGCCGGAAACAGTGATTTCCATTTTGTTCGTGGTCAAAGTAATGCCTTCTGGGGCACTATATTTGACTGGGTGAGAAAAACCGAGAGCCATTTCGATGTCTTTTGGACCGCCAGATAGACGGAAACCTACACCGTTAATCTCGAGTTTCTTTTCAAATCCCTTAGTAACGCCTTCGACAGCGTTATTTAATAGGGCGCGTTGTAGACCGTGCCAAGCACGAGACTTTGGCTCATCGTCTACTCTCGTGACAATAATTTTATTGTCTTCTACCTTAGTGGTAGTATTCTGCTGGACAGGAACCTCAAGCGTGCCTTTCGGGCCAGCAACGGTAATAACCTCGTCGCCGACCGTAATTGTCACGCCTGCAGGGATGTCCACAGGTAGTTTTCCGATACGACTCATATTGTTCCCTTTAGTTAATAATAATCCAGATTATTTTATCACAGTTCCTAAGATTTGTCTAGGGTTTTTGTCAAGAATTTGATCCAGCTCAAACTCGGTGTAATAGTTTTCAAGTTTTTTCTGGGCCTTATTGATTTCGGAGTAGTCACGAATATGATGAATATCACTACCAAAACAGAAAATTAGGTTAGCTTTCGCAAGTTTTTTAACTAACTTTTGTGGCTTATGACCATATTGCCCGAGTATACTGCCGAGATTGCATTGGAATAGGACACCGTTTTCATGAAGTCTCTCGATAATTTTGGGATTTTTCTGAATAGTGTGATAGCGCTCAGGGTGTGCAAGAATGACACGGTAGCCTTTTAATAGAAGGTCGGTCAAAATCGACTCGTAGTCGTCAAATTCTCCACTAATCGGAAGTTCAACTAGTAGGAATTTACTGTCAGCAAGAGAAGAAATCTCATATTTTTTGAGCAGTTGATCAATGCTGCGATCAATGTATATCTCATTGCCGAGGTATAAATTGACAGGGATTTCGCTAGCTCTTTCTTGGAGTTTAGCAAAAATTAGACGATTTTTTTGACGTGGGCTAGTCCAGGTCGTTTCTGTGATGTAATGAGGAGTGATAATAATATCGGAAACACCACGGTACGATAAGTTCTTGATGATTTCTACACTTTCTTCAAAGGTTTTAACGCCGTCGTCGACACCTGGAAGCAGATGAGAATGGATGTCAATCATTAGCGATCTTCCCCGTAATAAGAGTAGTATTTTGTAATTTTTTTGTTAATACCGTTAAAGACTACGCCAGCGATATTTGCGCCAACTTTTTCTAGAGATTCCCTCGTGCTATTAAATGCACCTTTGGATACTGCCGCATCGCGCGTAATAATCAGGGTTTCATCGACTAGCGTTGAAAGGATAACGCTGTCGGCAAGACCGTTACATGGGGTACCGTCGAAAATTATGATATCGTAATCTTGCTTCAAGCGATAGATTAAGGCCTTGTTCTTTTCGGAAGAAAGGAGTTCAGCTGGGTTTGGTGGATAAGTGCCACGGGTAATAATGCTGAGATTTTTAATCCCAGTAGGTTGGATATAGCGACGGCTATTTAGGATTTCGTCCGTCAATAGGTTCGAAAGGCCGGAAAGATTAGAGACGTTAAAAAGCCTGTGTAAGCGGCCTTTACGAAGATCACAGTCGACTAGAAGAACTTTTTTATCTGTCTGAGCAAATGAGGCGGCGAGGTTGGCAGCAACGAATGACTTACCCTCACCAGCGTTAGTCGAAGTAATTAATATAGTTTTAAGGGCGTTGTCAACTGAGGTAAATTGGAGATTGGCGCGAAGGCTTTTAATGTTCTCGGAAACAATGGCTTTTGGACGTTTTTCGACAACGAGCTCGTTCGAGATCTTGCCACGAGAAGCCATATCTAGCGAGCTGTGGACATCGGAATTAGACCGACGCTTTTTATCCAACTTGACTTCACTTTTGACAATTTTACCAGCGATTGGAACTTTTATTTTTTGCTCAATGTCCTCGTGATATTTTACGGTGTCGTCAAAATAGAATAATAGGAAGGCAAGAGCGGAAACGCCGAAAATCGAAAGAATGGCAGCAATGACCAAATCCCTGACGGTAGTATTATTTGCAACCTGGTCTGGGGTTTTAGCTACGTCCAAGACGGAAACGTTATCGAGTTTATAGATTTTAACAATTTCCTCAGAGAAAACTTTCGCAATTTCGTTGGCAATTTCGGCGGATTTTTCTGGGTTTTCGTTCTTAACCGTAATATTAATAATAGCAGTGTCATCGATTGAAGTAACTTTGATATTATTCTGAAGCTCTTTGACGGGAAGATCTAGGTGCAAATTGTCGATAACCTGCTGCAAAACGAGTTCAGATTTCGCAACCTCACCATAAGTAGTGGTAAGTTTTTGACTCACGTTAACATCGTTGAGTGCGGTAGTGGAGTTAGCGCTATTTTCGGACTGAGCGAGAATGACAGAAGTCTTCGACTGATAGAGGTCGGTTTTGACTTCGGTGTCGTAGAAATAGGTACCAGATAGCGCGGCGGCCAAAATTAAAACGTAAAGCACGATATACTTACGTAAATAGAGAAAAAACTCTTTTAGATTTAACTCTTCCATGCTTTCATTATAGCATACTTAGCGTAAAATGTCAAGCATTTTCGCTTTGGCAGCTTCTAGTGAAGCTGTATCTGGTAGCATAACGTAGAGCTTGCGATTTGCGCCCATGGAGTAAGTCGGCTGCATAGAGCCGGTACCATCTACAGAGATAGATTCAACTTGCCATTTTCTTGGATTTTTGGTTTCCTGCTTGACAAAAGCAGTAATTTCATTGAAAGTTGCGGAGGTTTCGAGCGAACCTTCGGCAGCGGCAAGAATTTGTGGCCATTTGATAAGATAGGCAGGGTTGGCCGAGATTTTGTCAATGATGGCAGTGATGACTTGTTGCTGATTCTCACCGCGGTGGCGATCGCCAGTTTTGTAGGATTTGCGCTCGCGTGCGTAGCGGAGTGCACAGGCGCCGGAGAGATGCTGTTTCCCCTCTACATATGTACAAGTATGGCCGTCTTCGGACTTAAGAGTCATGGCTTTATCGGAATCAATTTCGATACCATCAATAGCGTCCACGATGCCAGTGACAGCTTTAAAGCCAACTTTGGCCGTATAATCAATATTGATGCCGTAGAGGTCCTCGAGGGTAGACTTACTCATGTTGATGCCGTAAATACCGGCATGAGTGAGCTTATCTTTCAAACCGGTAGTGTCATGGAGCTGCACGTAATAGTCGCGCGGAGTATTAACGAGGAGAACTTTGGCATTCTTAGGGTCAACTACAGCGAGAATATTAACATCAGAACGAGCAGCCTCGGATAAAGTTCCGCGAGAATCGCTGCCACTAATATAAATAACAAACGGTTGGTCAAAAGTAGTTTTTTCGGCTTGATTTTCGTTCGTATCGCTCAATTTAATTTCGTAGGTGTAGATGATTTTGAGGTCGTCTTTTTTGATGATTTCTTCATCATCTAAAGTGTCGAGGTAACTATTTTCGAGAGAGATGGCAAGAAGATCATTGCCGGTTTCTAGGTTTTTTAGGAGGCCGTCGACGTCGTTTTCTAGCCCGGGAGTAAATTCTACGGCTTCTTCAAGTTTAGCCTCGGCCTGCTCGAGGTATGGGTTAGTAGAGAGGAAGCCGATTTTTTGATTCTTCAGATCTTTGATATCGTTGAAACTGCTGGTTTTTAAGGTGAGAACGGAGTAGGTTTGAGTCTCTTCGCTCTGATCGCTGATAGTTTGGAGAAAGTTAGTTAGATGATGCTTGGTGTAGAAAAAATAACCACCAGCGACAATGCCGACGACTAAGATGGCCCCGAAGATAAATTTCAAGATTTTTCTGCCGATAGAATGGCGAAGATGATGTTTCATGGTAATATTTTATCCTATTTAGGTGGTTTTGTCAATGTCGGATGTTGTATTCTTCCGATTTGTCTTGTAATTTTCTGGAAAATATCTTTGACGATCTCACGCAATTTAAACGCGTCTGGGCTAGATATGACTGGTATTGTAGTTAGGGTAACTGACAAAATAAAGACAGCTATGGTCCGTAAGATAAGGTTATTTAAGAAATTAAGACTAATGCAATAACAAATGACACCGCTAAAAATAGTGTATACCGTATATTTCAAAAAGCTAAAGAAATACTTCCGAAGCTTGCTGTTGAACCCATATTTATAAAGAACATAGGGTTCTACCCACAGTGAAGTCATAACAGTTGATATGATTGTGCCAATAAATATTCCGATCGTACCCATTTGCATGCCTAGTATTATAGAAGCTACAAGGTTTATCACCGTTTCAACTATCGCCTTATATCTGTCATGCCAGAATAACCCCATAGCGTCTCTGAACATTAATACGCTACGGCGCATGCCTTTGAGATAAAGACATATAGTCAGTGTCAGGATTATTCCGGATTCGAATACCATGTCTGCGCCAACCCATTTTTCGACAATATTGTTAGCTAAACAGAAAAATAATATTGCACAGTTGCTGAAAATTAGATAGTTAAGCAGAAAGATGGTATTAAATGTGGACTCTACTTTTTGTTTGCTTTCGGACGCATTAAGATGTCCTACGCTAGCTAAGGTAGCATTGAAGAATTGGTTGGTAATGGTTTCGATTGCGGAAATAATGAGATAATAGTTAGAATACTTTGCCACAGATACTAACCCAACAATTTTAGAAAGAAGAATGTTGTCAGTGGAGTTTACAGCAATGCTGCCTATTTTGTGAAGGCTCATCGCGCGGATATTCTTTTTGATTGGTTTTAGTTCTGCTCGTGTGAGCTTCATTGTGTCTCTGGATTTTAGGTAAGGATATAATCTATCCGCTTTTTGCGACACCAGAATATTTTCTACGAGTGTGAATAATATTTGGATTATAAGAAAAAGGAGATAATTATGCGTCAGGAGCAACGCCACTATCTGAGCGATATTAAGTACAAAATAGCAACCGTAGCGATAAATTGTTGTAATGTATTTTTTCTGGTCGCAGATGATTAGTGTTCTTTTATAAGAATAGAAGTAAGAGATGCCAGTGTTGATGACAA
The DNA here is from genome assembly GCA_947168825.1 of uncultured Candidatus Saccharibacteria bacterium. Classification (GTDB taxonomy): domain Bacteria; phylum Patescibacteriota; class Saccharimonadia; order Saccharimonadales; family Saccharimonadaceae; genus Nanosyncoccus. The sequence goes on along the minus strand of CAMVNH010000005.1, from coordinate 21,330 downwards.
AAAGGACATAGATTAGGTTTAAGTTTGGTATATCAGGCGTAAAATTTAGGAAAAGCGGGTAGACAGGAGTAAGTAGAATACCTATCGCCAAGATTGCAGCACCTATGACACGATAAGCTGTCCTATAAAAATGCATTAGTGATTTGATTTTTGCGTGATTATGCTCCGCGAGAGGAGCATACAGTGTATAGGACATGGCCGCCCCAACGCCAAGCTCTACTAGAGAAAGCATTGTCAGGATATTTGTAAACAAACTGTTAATACCTAGATAGTCCGCCCCAAGGAGACGAATAAAAACAATGCGTGCGACAAAACTGATGGCTAGCCCGAAAAACTGCCCTAAAAGTGCGGTTATCAGATTAATGATAGAATTTTTAGTACGCATGATTACCCTCTGCCAAAGATTGTTTGATACGTATAGAAGTTATTGTGTGCCAGGAATACAATGGAGAACACAAAGAAGATATACATTAGGGCTAGGTAGAAAATATAGGCCGAGTGGTATCTTGCTGGATTTTGTTTTTTGTATACAGCTAAAAGATCGGGAATAATGAAAAGAAGTAATTGATCGATATAAAGCGATAATCTATAAACTGGAAAATTATCAATGCCGATTACCTTGAATGGGATCGAGAGAATGAGAGCACTGATAATATATTTGTTGGCAGGGTTAATTTTTATGAGCTCTTTTTTCTTCCGTATGAGGAATAGGAGGATAATAGATGTAAAGATGAGATATCCGATAGCGCCAATGATTACGATATAATATTCGTGATTAACGGCATCAAGGTAGCCAACATAACGCCCGAAGAAGATAGAAGCGCTCATGATTGCGGTATATGCGGAGAGTAGGATGAATGATGCTGCTAATGACAGTATAATTTTTAGTCTAGTTGGGTTGATAAATCTTGCAGCTAGTAGAATGATGAGTGGTATGATGGCGGAAATATGGAATGAAACCATCACTACCGAGAGTCCGACCATTAGTGCGTAGGGCCACCACTTCTTTCTAGGGGAGGACAGGAGCCTATAGATCACCAAAAATATCACCATGGCAATTTCTTGTTTCAAAATGTTTAAAGACACAAGATGGAAACCGAGCAAAAAATACAGTAGCACTGATTCGCCAAAATTTTTGGAACATTTTCGAATAATGAGAAAGTTCAGTGGGTAGACAATGAGCGAGACAACAAAGAATATAGCGTATTGATTTTGGAGATAAACTTTCGTGAAAAATTCTAGAAGGTTAAATCCGGATTGAAAATCAGCATTTAGGATTTGCATCGGGGATGAAAAATAACTCAGGATATTATTATATTGAAGGTAGTATGTATCATAATCTGAACCTACATTATATCTAATACTGGCGTAAATAATGCATGACAAAACCACAATTAGACTGGCAATCTTTTTATTCTTCATGCGTCTGCTCAGTAGAATCATGAAAAAGGCAAAAATACTGTAAGAGAGTATATAAACAATAAGTTCGCCTAACATTTCCCTAAGCATAAGTGGCCCCCTTATCTAGTTCGGCTACCTTACGATAAATTCGTTCACAGTTATTATTGTCGTTATACGTAAAAATGCTTTTTGCACGAGCAGAGTACTTTTTTGACATTGAAAAATTGCGTCTTTTAATGCGGCTAATTTCTGCTAGACATTCAGGCGAAGTTTTAGTCACTAAGCCAAAACCGTCACGTTCGTAGCTAAAATACCCTCTTTGGTAATGTTTGGAGAAGAATTCATCGGCATCAAATTGGTAATAGATTACTGGCTTGTTCATATATGCGAAATCAAACGCGACGCTTGAATAATCAGTAATCATTAGGTCGCTTTTCATAAATAGCGTATTTATCCTGACATCGTTTGAGGTGACGAAACGAATATTTTTGTAAATTGGGAACAGATGAGTATATTTTTGAAAATTATTGTGCAGATAGACTATAGTGCTGGTATCATCTAAATTAGATAATATGTCAAATAGCTCAGTGTACTTCTTGAAAAATGTTGTTTTAACGAAATCGTCTGGCCTAAGCGAGGTCATCCATCGTCGCCAAGTTGGCGCGACGAGAATACTGCCTGTGCCAGTTGCAATGTTTTCGAGAAGATCAAAACGAGCAAACCCAGTCATTTTTACGACCCTTTTTGGCTGATTAAATTTTTCAACAATGAATTTCGTCTCAGGTTTAGTTGCGGTGATAAATAAGTCTGGCTTATAATGCTCAAACGTATAGCCGGAGATATAGTCTTTAGTGACTCCATGTTGCAAAAAAACTTCACTTGTTCTAAGTACACCAATCTTTCTTAGAATATTTTCTAAAGCTTTGCTTAGACACAATCCACCTTCAAAGCATACGACAACGCGGGACGCTAGGAGATAGTAGTATATATGCTTAATGCTTCCGTATTGAATTACATGGTTCTTGTATTTTATGAAATTATAATCTGGCGACTTTTTATTAATAACATAATAGACGTTGTCATGGTGATTTTTAGCACAATATTCATAAAACGCCAGGCCATTATCACGCGCGGAATCTCGTAACTCCCCAACTAGCCAAATGTCATTTGGGACTTTAATTTTTAGGACACGGGTAGGAACAACTAGAAAAAGGTACACAAAAGTATAAACAATGCTAGCGTATATGAATTTTGCGATTTTGCTTATCATTTTGTCGCCCTCCCATGATTAATTATACCAGGCAATGAAATAATTGATTTTGTGACTATAAAAAGTATCTTGTTTTGGAGGCTGAGGTTATTATATGTGAGGTGGTTTTCTCTGAGGATAGATTGAACATTGCCTAAAATTTTTTTGTGCCAGTAGCTATGATTTGAATCTAAGTACAGTTCGGTTTTTAAGTAGATTCCAATAAAGTAGTTCGCTGCCCGTTTGCCTATTGGCAGCTTTAATTTTGCTGTGGTTTTTTGATATGAATATGAGATCCCAGTAAGTCTTCTTTTAATATCTATCGAGTGACTGACCGATGTCGATTCTTGATAGTACACATAGAGCGGTCTGGAGGATAGATAGATTTTTTGCGAGTGGCTTACGAGGTCGATCGTGAATGAGTAGTCTTCCATATAGGATATGTTTTTCGGAAAAAAGACTTTTTTTACTAGGTCTGTTCTTGCAAATAAAAAGCAGGCAAAAGAGGGGATTTTGCCGGATAAGATTTCGTTTAAGAACTCATCCTTTGCATAAACTCCCTCATTTAAAGGTGGTCTCATTTTTCTAATTTTGTTATTGTATCTAAGTTGACCATTGAAGCGAATAATGTCAACGCCTACGTTTCGCATCGTCTCAACACAATAGCTTACGGCATCAGCCGTAATCTCATCGTCGACATCAAGAAACATAACGTATTCGCCGGAAGCATGCTTGATACCGATATTCCTAGAATCGGATACCCCGGTGTTCTGTTTCTCGATAATTTTTATTGTTTTCTGGTAATGTCCAAGAATTTCAGTGGTTTTGTCGGTCGAGCCATCATTTACTACAATTAATTCAATATTGGGGTAAGTTTGTTTGAGGACAGATTCAATGCTACGGCATAGATATTTTTCGCCGTTAAATACTGGTATGACAATACTAACTCTCGGACAATTACGCATCTAGTAGCTCCTCTATCTCTGCGATTGCGGATCTTATATCAAAAATTTGGCTCCGTTTAGCGGCTTGATCGCGATAGTATGAGCGCAACTTTGCAGAGCTTAATAGACTTTTTAGACCCTCGTATAGCGCATTTTCAGAATTCTTAGTAATAATTCCATATTCGTTGTGCTCACCCAATATTTCTTTCATACCGGCACAATTGGTGGTAACTATGGGAAGGCCAAGTATAAGTGCCTCTGATACAGAAGTGCTAAAACCTTCGGCTCTGGAAGAACAGACATAAATGTCGCTTTGCCTAAGATGGCCATAGGGATTACTCTTAAATCCTAGCAGCTTTATGCTTTCGCCGAGATTATTTTTGATGAGATAATCTACTAATGCCTGCTTACTGGTCCCCTCGCCGATAATTTGTAACGAAAATTGTTCGCCGTCATCGATCAGGCGTTTTGCTACTCTAAGTAGGCGATCATAACCTTTCTGACGATTTAGTCTCCCTATACTAGTGACGATGAGCTCATCTTTTTTCTGTTTTGAACTGCGTATGGCCTTACCAATAATTTCATCAGCGTCAATTGGATTATATCTAACTATGACTTTCCGACTATCTGCACCATATTTTTTGATAAATTTTCGTTTCACATCTTTGGATACGCAAACTATTTTGTCAAATTTCTCGTATGTCCTACGTTCCTCTTTAGAGTTTTTGAAGATTTTGGATGACTTATCTTGCTTCTCTAGGTCAACATGTATCCAGGCGTATTTTTTGGAATCTTTATTTGGCGAATTTGCGACGAATTTAGCGCAGATACCTTCGAGAAAAGCAATCTCAACATCATATTTTTCTCTGACAAATAGTCTGTGTAATATTTTTGTCGGAAAATATTTCCAAAAAGCCGTATATGTTTTAATTGCAATGTTTTTCGTGCGACTTTGCTTGTTTAGTAGGCTTCCGGATACATCCCTGTGAGATACTTTTTGCTTATGCTTGATTGGAATAGTAGTCTTATACGTCACGTATGAAGCCAATTTATGCTTTAGCTCTCCAGTATCAACGAGCGTCATGACGGTTATATCGTATTTATTGGGGCATAGATTGTTCACTAAATTGACTAGGACGGCCTCTGCACCACCTCCCCCTAGAGTATGGATGATAAACAGAACCTTTTTGCGAGCGTTTTTAGACGTTTCCATCTTGGTGTCTCCTAAATTGCGGCCTTAAGCTGATCGAGCTCGGTGTAGATATGGGCTTTACCAGCTTCGACGAGGGTGTGGCTGGATGGGAGAAGAGATTTAAGCGTATAGTGAAGCACTTTTAAGTCTTCTTCGAATCCAAAATTTTCGACATACTCAAGGTCGTAGGCGATTTTTTCGTGGATGTCTAGGCCGTTTCGACCTTTGGCCTGGGCAAGTCCAGTAATCCCGGGACGGACAGCGAGACGCCCACGTTCGGTGGGATTCATATAGAGTAAATAATCTGTAATCCAAGGGCGTGGGCCAATAATAGCCATGTCGCCTTTGATAACATTCAAGAGTTGTGGGAGTTCATCTAGTGAAGTTTGGCGAAGAAAGGTGCCAACGCGAGTATGTTTATCTTGCAAATTTCGGTCAGTTATGTCGTTATTTGCAATCATGGTACGGAATTTATAGATAACGAAAACTCTACCATTCTTCCCTGTTCTTTTTTGGCGAAACAGGACGGGACCTTTACTATCTAATTTTATTGTAATTGCTATAATTATAAGAACAGGGGAAAGAATCACTAAGCCGAGACTTGCGATAGAAAAATCAAAAACTCGCTTGAGAGTGTGGTAAATCCCATTCATGCCTTTATTATAGCACGTATGCTTTAAAATGTCAATGTTTATATCATTTTGTTCTGGAGTGGGACTAGTATTATAAAATCTTTAAATCATAAGCGAAATGTGCTATACTGAAAGTATCTTGCTATACTTCGGTCACTGGCAATGAGAAAATTATTAAGCTTTGGGCATCGTCATTTATACCCTTAGCCAGGAGCCAATAAATCAGGCTCACATAAATGACTTCTAGACATTAATTTAGGAGTTACTTATGGAAAACAATAATTTAATTAACAGAGAACAAGTCGAAGTTATGGCCCTGTTCGGCTACGAAATGACGCCTTGTCAGCCACTGTCGTTTAAACGTCGTGGCGAGCGAGACGAAGTCGAAATCACAGAGCTTCTAAAGACCCAGATTCGGTTTGCGGGAGCTACGGCGATCCACATCTTCGAGGTTTTGGTTGGACACGAGCATTATCGCCTTGAGTTCAACTCAATCAAATTGATTTGGCAATTGTCAAAGATTTAGTTCTCAATGAGAGTCGCTCACAAAAGGGCGGCTCTTTTGTTGACAAAATAATCATTTTATGTTATAATGGGTAGATGTATGATTATCTAGCTGGTGCCGTGCGCCGAACTGGGGGCTCGATAAAAAATAGGGATGATAAGCGCTTCCGACGCACAATGGCTCGCATAAATCAAGCGATTGATGAAATGATTGCGAATAATAATATTAAGACTCAGGTGTGCGATTTTAGTAAATATGTCGGGATTTATGCCTCAACTTTCTATCGCCATTATACAAATATACCGGAGGCAATCGCGTCACGTGATCAAGCGGTCTATGATGATTTGAAAAAATGTGTTTCTTCGAAAAATCTACGAATTACTTTTTATAGGCTTTTTGCTTATCTTGGAGATAATCAGTTATATTTTAAGAATGCAGGACGTCGCCTAAACTTAGCGATGCTCAAGATTTTTGCAACAGAAAATTTACAGCCAATCGTATTAATGAGATGGTCTAAAAATACAGAAAGTCCATCCTCAAAAGCCGATAATCAACTTACGTCGAGAATTTACAGAGCCTACTGTTTTGAATTACTACACGAATACTATGAATGGGCTTTTGTGGAGAATTTTTCAAATCGATTGGTGGATAAGCATATAAAATATCTACTATATTTGACAGACACGGCTTGCCATCGCCTTAATTATTGTGTCTAGACATGGCGCAGCTTGCGGCGGGCGGTTTCAATAAATTTAGTTTTTTGATAGGCGAATGGATTCAAAATTAAATCGTGGGCCGGAAGGTACTTTAGCTCCGTAACGCCAAAGCCACGCTTAAACTGGGAGACGCCATAGAAACGATGTTTTACATCATCCTCATCAACAATTCCCCAAAAATTATAGCGTTTGATTCCCCGCTCGCGAGCATCGCGCATGGCCTGCATATGCAAAAGTGGCGCACCAGAAAGTTTGGTGCCGAGTTCGCTCGAAACTCCGTAGTGATAGGAGGCTTCATTGCCATAGAAAATCATGAAATTTTGCGCAAGGATTTCGCCCTGATATTTTGCAGTGTATAGAACCGCCTCACCATTTGGTGCAAAGGCGGCAAATTGCTTAGTCAAAAAGTCTTCGGAAAAACTAACGAAGTCATGACGACGAGCCGTCTGAAGCTGAATTTCATAAAAAGTGTGGATGTCTTTTGGATCGGTTGAAGTTTCAACGACGATGTCATTTTTTGCGGCCTTCCTTAACGCACGACGTAAACGTTGGCGCATACCGACTAAAATTTCATCCTCATTTTTTGAGAGGTCTAGCACGCCGGCAAACTCAACAGAAAGATACATTGGTGCTTTTTTGAAGCCATGATTTTTAAACAGTTTCAAGGATTTGTCGGATAATTCGAGCTGTGGGCGTACGCGAACAAAAACACAATTATTCTTCTCGCCTTGCGTCCTCATATCTTCGAAAATCATATTGACGAGTTTTTTGTCGCTCCAGTCCAGAATCGGCCCACCAGCAATCGCAAGATGTCGCCCACGTTTGGCGTGTTCTACGACCCCAGCATAAGCGGCAAATATTTGAGGACGTTTACGACTGCTCTTCGGCAAGGTTTCGACAATAATACGCCTAACAATTTCAAGTCCACGACTTTTATGAAACTCGTAGAAGTCCCACGACTGCAGGAAGTTAGCCTCTGGATGCGCAGTGACAAACTTATCCCACGCAGTACGGTCGGTAGCATCGATGATTTGGTATTTTGTCATAGTTTTCTCCTTTTTTTCCGTATGGTTTCTACAAGTAGATCGAACTTATATCGTAGTGAGTCAATCACGATGTCATGCGCTGGAACGAAAGTTACATTTTCTCCACCAAATCCAGTTTTAAAAGTCGTGACGCCGGCATAGCGATGATGCGGCTGGCCCGGAGGGGCTATACCCCAAAGATTATAGCGTAAGAAACCTTCCTTCTTTAAATCGCGAATCACCTGCCACTGCAGAGCATAAGCTCCTGGCAATTTACGGTTTAGCTCGGTGGAGGCTGCTTCGAAATAATCAGCTTCTACGCCATTTTTTAAAATCAGGCCATAGGCAATTGGCTCGTCTTCAGGAGTTTTTGCTACATAAATCACCGCATTATTTCCGAAAGCCTTACGTTCGGCTAAAAGGTCCTTTTTTTGTGGCGGGATAAAATGCTGGCGGTTGGCAGTCTCGACCTGAACTTTATGGAATTCGTTGAATAATTCTTCGGAACTGCTACTTTCGACTTTAATTTCTAATTTCATGGAACGACGTACCTCGTAACGAGTTTGCCGACGCATTTCCGCGAGAAGAACGTCTTCTTCTTTTGTCAGATCTAAGATTACAGTATGCTCAGCATGAAGATGCATCGGGGATTTGCGACAGCCAAGACGTAAGAGCAGCTCTATGTTTTCGGCGGTATCAAGAAGTTGTGGACGCAAGCGAATAAAAACGCATGATTCATGACGTGCGATTTTTCGAATTTCTGCAAAAACTTCTTCGACTAAGTCGTGGTCCTGCCAGTTAATAAGTGGACCACCAGGAATCTCTAAATATCGTCCACGTTTGGCGTTTTTTACGATCATGTAGACCGGATACTTTTTTTGGAAAACCCGAGAAATAGTTTTATGTCCGACAAGCTCATTTACTTTCATCCATTCCGACGACTGCAAGAAATTACCAATATTCTCATTATTTTTCATCGATTTTATACTCCTTGATAATCTTGTAGGCTGGCGTTAAATCGGATTTTGAGTAGTAGGTCGGGAGGTTAATGATTTCGTCGGCCACGGCAGTAGCGACTGGGCAGGCTTCTTCGTCAAAATGCATACGTTTATAATAACGTGCTGGCGAGATAGGAACCTCGTACCAAATTTCATTAAACATGTAGCCAACTTTGTGTAGTCTTTTTAGTAACTCGCCACGATCTTCGACGAAGTAATGGTCTCTGATTGGTGGGCGACCTTTTTTAGGTAATTTTTGAAACTTGCTTAGAACCAATTTCGCCTGCCAATGAGTTAGTCGCGTAGTGGCAGAGAGGCGAGAATCAGCGGAACGTTCGATACAACCAAGTTTTAAGAGAATCGCAGTAAGAATTTTACCAAGACCTAGATAGTGGAAGGTGCGAATCATGCGACCGTGAAATGGGTACCAGCGATCAGCCAAAGTCTCAGAAAAATACGGACGTTTCGTTGGCTGTTTGATTGGCTTATCCTCAGGATTTAGCAGGATTAATGCTCCGCCAGAAATGGTATCGATGGCTTTACCTTTGCCAAAAGAAAGTGCAGCAGCTCGACCGACCGTACCGACCTCACGACCGTCAGCGTAGCGAACGCCGGCACAGTGTGCAAGATCCTCTATTATGACTAAGTCCTGTTCCTTGCAAACTTCTTCAAGTTCAGAAATGTCTACCGGAATGCCGAGCGTATTTTGGACGATGATAGCCTTAATATTTTTGTGGTTTTTGAGAGTTTTTTCGAGTTCTGCGCGACCATAGTGCAATGTCTCACGATTAATATCGGCATAAACTGGCGTACAGTGCGCAGCACGAACTGCCTGGACGACGGCGCAGCAAGTAAAGCCAGTAACTACGACTTCAGATTTTTCGGGAATGAGCGATTTTAACGCTACCGCTAGGGCTGAACGCCCGTTATGATACAGAGCGACATGATTATAACTCGTGCCATAATGTGCAGCAAGATAAGCTCGAAGTGCATCAGAATCTTTCTGGGTGCCAAAAGCAAAAGTATGCCTTAGAATGTCCATCCCTTTATAGTTTGCGGCAAGTCCTAAAAAGTACATCAGTCTATCTCCCTCATAGTTTTAGTAATCGCCTTTGCGAGCCCGACAGGATCAGAGATATATGGAGCGTGGGTCCAATCATTTACGAAAATTATCTGACTGTTTTTTAAGTTTCTATGGATGGCGGCACCTTGATGCGGTGGAGTAACGTTGTCCTTCTTTCCCCAAAGAATAGTGGCTGGTGTTGTAATTTGGTCAAGCTGCAGATTTTTGTCACTATCCAGCATATTCGACAAAGTTTTTTTCATGTTCTCTGGCGCACGATCATAATCGGTCGCCCCTAGTAGTCTGTGGTAGACCTTGCGGAAAAGTTTAACGCGTTTTAGTGGAGAAAAAACCTTAGAAGTTTTACGCGCAAGGTTACGTTTTTTTGACTCTTCGTAGACACCAGCACTATCTAACAGAATAACATGTTTTAACTTCTCTGGATTTTTTGATAATAAATTTAGTAGAATACGGCCACCATTACTATGTCCTAAAGCGATGGCTCCGTCTGGAATATTTTTGTCAGCCCAGGTAACATAGTCGTCGATAGCCCAAACTTTTTGACTAGGAGAAGTTAGACCCGGGACGTTTAGCATTTTGACATTAATCCCCTGTTTTTGCAAGAGCCTAAGTGTGGTATCCCACGGCTCGGTTGTATAGGTCCAACCGTGTATAATATACAGTGTTTTGTTCATTAGTTTAGTCCTCTCCTTTCACGGCGCTTCTGTGCGGCTGGCTCACGACGCGGAAGAAGCTCGGCGTCAGCAGGATTTAGAAGCAATTTTTCGATAACCCATTCGAGATATTGGCTGCCTTTAAAAATGAGAGTTTCTTTGCCAGTGGCATGCTGTTTGATATAAGCTAGTGCCTGCTTCGGACCATCAAACGCTACGTAATTTACTTCTAATTTTTTCAGACGTGCGGCAGTCCATCTCTTGGTGCGGCGACCGACGAGAAGAACCTGTTCTGGCTTGGCTTCGGCAATTAAATCAGCCAATTTAGTATGTTCTTGTTCTTCAATCGATCCCTGATCTACGATGTCTCCAATAATTAGCCACTTGTGCTTAGTCTTTAATTCTTTTGTCATTTTTAGGATCGACTGCATACTGATTAGATGTGCATTATAGCTACTATCAATTAATTTTAGCCCGTTCTTTCCGACAAAATAGCTGTTGCGACCGGGAGGAAGAATGAGATTAACAAAGTCAGTTTTTAGCGGAACATTCATCTCGTGACAAAGTCTCTCCAACATGACTAGCTGAATGGAAACGTCTCTCGGTATCGGGGCGTAGAAACGGAAGGTAGTATCTTTGAATTTAAATTCAGTATGATCTGGGCATAATGAGTAGCTGGTGAGCTCGGATTTAAAACATTTAACGACTTCAGCTTTTGTAAGGTTCTTCTTCTTAATTTTTTCGGTAGCTTTCAACATGAGTGGAACGTCACCGTCAATAAAGATTTTTTTCGTAGTGTATTGTGGAAGCATCGCAAACTCATGAGTAATGGCTTTGTCGAGACTTTCAAAAGTACCACTTTCTACTTGATGTTCGAACTGCACGGCGTGCGAAAGACCGAGCGAAATCCAAAGCGTGATTTCCGGTTTTAGCCATTTAGCTAAAAATTCTGTCTCATGTGGGCGTTCGCCATCAATTTCTACGATATAAAATTTTTCTTTACGACAATAAAAAATGGAGCGAATAGGGACGGCGAAAATGAGGTAGAGCCAACGAAGTTTACTACCGGTAATTCCTCTTAGGCCAACCATGTCAAAGGCAATGCCAAAAGCGGAGTTAGCGTCATGCGAGTAGTGAGCTTTGTCGCCAAATTCATACTCTATAAGATTAAGCATGGTAGTTTTGCCGACGGAACCGGTAATAGCTATGACTCGTGGATGCCAGCGTCTAAAAGCAAAGTTCGCAAAGAATCGAAAATAAGCCGCCGCAACGAAGTAGAAGCGCTTTTTTAGCTTTGCGATAGTTATCATATTAGCATTATACCATAAAGCTCGCAAAAAATTGGCTATTTGCCGCGCGGGCTAGACTTAAGAATTCTGGTTAGAAATTGTTCTGCGGAAGATTTGTCCATGAGTTGAACTTGGAGTGCAGTATCGTAGATGGTCGGAGAAATGCGGGTTTGAAGAAGTTTGCCATTCAGGAAATAATGCGTGAGGATGATTCCTCGTTCGGTGCCAGGCCAATAAACTTGGTCGAAAAAGAGGTTGCCAAGGCCGTAGTAAATTGGCCTGCCGCTATAAATTTCATAAGTCTGCGGCTGATGAGCCTGAGTACCGACTACCATATCGGCACCAAGATCAATTAAATGACGGAAAAATGATTGCTGCCCGGAAATCGGAGCGTCACATGAAGGCATTTCTGTGCCTTTTGCTGGGTAGCTATAGCATTCAAAGAACTGGACGTCGACAATGACAAAATCTCCGTCTTTTTTGGCAGATTCGATTTGTTCTTTGACTGTTTTTTCGTCGTAAATGTTAGCTCCAGGATGACTACCAAGTGCACCCTGACCATTAGCCTTCGTGGAGGTGGACTGATTAACGCCAATCCAGGTGATTTTAGTATTTTTCTCGTCGAGCTTCAGAGGGATTTTGGCAGTTTCCTCGTCTTTGCCACCGCCAAAAGTTTTGTAACCTTTTTCCTCATAGAGTGCGAGAGAACTTAGATTGGCCTTGGCGGACCAATCGTTGTTGTGATTGCCTGTAAGCTCGACGATGTCAGTGCCGATAGCCTCAATGGCCTTAATCATGCGAGGGTCGGCACAGAGTGTAGTTGAACCTGAACTGGTTGTACAGCTATCGGCAAAAGAGACTTCGTTGCTAATATGTGTGAGGTCAGTGGCACTTAGAAAATCAGCGATTTTTTCGGCAAAATAGCCGGCATCGCCTACTTGGTTCAGCTTAGTTTGCATGGCACGGGCAAGTGCGGTCACGCCGGTCTGGTTAATAGACAAGACATCATCTTTTGAGATAAACTTCGGAAAATGCTCGGAAATTCTAGCAACGAGAGCCTGCGCCTCATCATCAGTATTACCGTCTGTCGTTTCGACAGAAAGTGTACGGAATAGGGCGCCGCCATCGAAGTCATCAAGGAAATATTTATTATCAACTGAAAGAAGCTTTTTTGAAGAATCAAGGTTGTTTAGTGAAATTAGCTCTATTTCATCCGAATTAGTAGCGTTTAATAATTTTTCGCTAGAAATGTCGCTGAACGGACTATAAAAATCCACTACCGGCAAGAGAATGTCGGCGAGAACTTCGTGGTCGTTGTCGGTCGGCCGAGATTGAGAATCTTTGGCACTAGCAATAAGGTCCTTTGAAAAACGTTCATCTTCAGAAACAACCTCCGCAATAAGATTTTTTTCGGATTCTGATAGACTATCATCGTAAATCAAAACTCCGGTTTTGGTCGGAACAAGAACATGGGGGATGATTCTAATGCCAACGACAAGCGCAACGATTAGAGCTACTGCCGTTATCAAGATTAATTTCAGCGGGCTTTTTTTACGACGAATATTGCTTCTCATGACATAATTATAGCACTTTTGTGATATATTATATATATGGGGTTATTCTCATGGTTTAAGAAACCGAAATTAGCCTACGACCAAAAAATTTTTTCACCTAATGGTCGTCTAGTATTACATGTTCAGTTGAAAGGCGGGCGGTTTTTTTATAGCGTCGAGAAAGATCAGCACTTACTGATTGCAGAATCGGCACTAGGGATTGCTGTGCGTGGTGAAAAGCCGCTGCTTCATGATCTTGGTGTAGTAAGAGATTACGAAAAGTCGAGAGATGAAACTTGGGAAACTGAATGGGGCGAAGCGAGGCGAATCAGAAACAACTATCATGAGTTAGCAGTTTATCTGGCGGAAATAAATGGCAAAAAGCGGCTATTTACCGTGAGGTTTAGAGTTTTTGATGAGGGGGTAAGCTTTCGATATGAAATTCCACCACAGCCAGAATATCAACGCTTAACGATTGCGGATGAGATTACTGAGTTTAGAGTGGACAATAATGCGCTAGCCTGGCATATTCCAGCTTATCAGCCGGATCGGTATGAATATAATTATTCCCAAGACCCAGTATACGAACTAACGCATTCGGTACATACGCCACTAACAATCGAGATGCCGAGTGGGTATTTCATTTCCATTCATGAAGCGGCGCTTTATAATTATGGTTCGATGACTTTGCGCTTGAATCAGAATCGAGCGCTGATGTCCGACATTACGCCGCTTTCGGATGGAATGAAAGCTTACGTAGAATTGCCGTTTAATACTCCGTGGAGAGTGATTATGGTGGCAGATACAGTAAAAGACCTGACGATAAATCGGATGTTGCTAAACCTGAACGAACCTGCGCGTGAAGATTTCTCATGGGTAAAGCCACTCAAATTTATGGGAATTTGGTGGGCAATGTTTGTAGGTGAATGGACGTGGGCTCCGGGACCGAGACATGGTGCAACCACGAAACATGCGCATGAATATATCGATGCCTGCAAAAGATTGGGAATTGAGGGGCTGCTGATTGAAGGCTGGAATGATGGCTGGGAAGGCGACTGGCTACAGAACGGAAGTAAAACGAATTTCCTGCAGCCGATGCATGATTTTGACATGGATGATATTTCAAACTACGCAAAGGAAAATGGTGTGAAGTTGGTTGGACATCATGAAACAGTAGGCTTTATCGACAATTACGAAAAACAAATGGAGGATGCTTATAAATATTATGCCTCGCACGGAGTGCATTATGTCAAGCCTGGTTACGCCGGGTCGATGATGACAATTCGCGGACGAAGGGAATACCATCATTCGCAGGCTGGAGTCAACCATTATCAAAGAGCCTTGGAGTTGGCAACGAAATATCACATAATGTTAGACGTGCACGAGCCGATAAAAGGCACCGGAATCGAGCGGACTTTCCCTAATCTACTTACACGTGAGGGTGCCAGAGGACAAGAATATGAGGGTGGTGCGTTGTCGCCGTCGCATACGACTATTTTACCTTTTACGAGGTTGCTGGCTGGAGGAATGGATTATACGAGTGGAATTTTTGATGTGACGAACGCAACAAAGCGAATTGCAACGACGATAGCTAGGCAGCTAGCCTATTACGTGACGATTTATTCTGCGATGCAGATGGCGGCTGATCGGCCAAGATTTTACGAAAAAGAATATTCAAAAATGTATCAATTCATAAAAGATGTGCCGCTGAGTTGGGATTCTACGTTGCCGCTGCTTGGGCGGATTGGAGAATATTACGTCGTAGCGCGAAAAGATCGCGAGAGTGATGATTGGTATGTTGGGGCAGTAACAAATGAGACTGAGCGGCGCGTGCGATTAGATTTGAGCTTTTTGGAGTTCGACGAAGATTACGAAGCGCAAATCTATCGGGATGGAGACGGTGCGCATTACCGTGACAATCCTTTGGCGTTTGCGGTAGAGCAGAAAAAGGTACGTAGCAGCGATTTTCTAGACGTCTGGATGGCTCCAGGCGGAGGTTTTGCGATACGTTTTAAGAAGATTCAGTAGTTTGAAATTAAACTGCTTCGGCGGTAATAATAAGGCGGTGGCTATAATCATTAGTGCCAATACTCTGACCGGTGCAAGTCATCAAAACGATAGTGTCAACAGTCTCACCTTTAAGGATGTGAGACATGGAAATATCTTCTTTGGCGCGAGTTTCAATATTTACGACGCGATAAGAATGTTCGTTATAGTCTACAATGTCGCTGAATTTGACATCTTTTAGGTTTTGGAAAATCGTAGACGAGTGGCCAATGAGCAGAGTCTTATGTGGCTCGGAGCTAAAACTGCCGGCGATATATTCTGGAGCTGAAAGGACGCGATTTTGAAGCGCCACATCGACGACCGGAGTGGAAAGGCCGATACTATTGATAATGAGGAAACCAGAAGCGTTTTGACTTTCGGCGGCCAAAGTCTCGGCCATGGATGTGGAAGAAGGCTGCAGGCCGATAATGAGGTAGGTAGGGATAGCAAGCAAATAAAAGATTAGGATCGCTATTTTTGTATGACGAACACTCCAGTGATGGCGTTTAAGCCTTAGAGGACGGACGTCCGAAAAATCTTGATATATGACACTTCCCATTTATGCTTATGATTATAGCACAAGTGGGATGAAGAAAGCTAGTGTTTTTTAGTCTAGAAAAACGTAAGTGATGTGCGAGGAGCGAGTAGCGCCGTTTGGAAGAGTGACGGTGCTACCGGCACAGGTCTGGAGAGCGTATTTGTGCCGTACGCCGTTATTGTCGATGGCGTTGTAAAAATTACCACGGTTACTGTTGGCATCATTCCATTCAAGAGTGATTTTATTAGAAATGCGATATGCGGAAGTTGCGCCGTTCAAGGTGATACTGACGGTGTTGCCAACATTGGCGGAAGCGAGCTGACCAAACACACTAGAGTGACGGTGGCCGTAGAAAAACTTACCGCGATAGAAGCCGATACTTCTGCCAGCATCTGGGAAAGCGTTGATATTACTTGCAACGTTAAAGATGGCGCTAGACCGACCGTTGATAGTGAAATAGGAAGAAGGCTGGCTAGGCTGCGTGGTCGAGCTGCTAGCAGTAGAGATAGAAGAGGCGGCTTTATTAGTAGTTCTAGTAGTGCGGAATGGGGTCTTTTTATTTTGAGCATAAGAAGTCTTGATAGTGGAGATAGAAGAAGCTGGGGTTTCAATTTTTTCAAGCTTCTCGAGGCTAGAAGACGAAGTCGTTGGAGCAGTGTCGGCAGGAACTGACTTTGGCATAGGAATGAGACCAGCATTGATGAAGCTAGTAAAAAGCGATACTGCCAAAATAAGTGGCATAACTAAGCCGCGGATATTGCTTTTCGCCAAAATGGTAGATTTAGGCGAAATATAATTAATTTCAACCTTTGACCCCATAAAAACTCCAATTAACTCCTGCTCTACAGGTTACTTCCATTATACCACTCTTGACATTTTTTGTCAAGTGTTTTATGCTTATGGTATGCAGCATTTTCTCAAGCAATTTAATACTGCTGACAGGGGTTGGCTTATCTGTTGGACCCTGATTTATGGCGGATTTTTGGTGCTTGCGGGATGCTTTCCTACCTTTTGGGGTGCGACAGTATTAAGGTACACAGGAGTAGCCTTGACACTGGTTTATGCGCATCAGAAATTTAGCCAAGATTTTATGTTGCAGATAGCGCTAGCGCTAACTTTGCTTGCGGATACGATTTTGGTGGTAGATAACGTTTCTCTTATAGGGGTGATGGTGTTCTGCTTGGCACAACTGACACATCTGGGGAGGCTGTGGCAAATAAAGATGCGGAATCTTTGGTGGTATGTCGTGTTAGTTGCGGGGGCGATGATTTTTGGTGCGACTGGGGAAATTGATCCGATTTTTATATCGGCGGGAATTTATGGACTAACACTGATGGTAAACATATATTTATCTTGGAAATGGTACAGAGAGCACCCATCTATGGGCTCTTGGTGCGCGTATGTTGGTTTTATTTTATTTGTGCTATGCGATATATGTGTAGCGGGTTCATATCTATCCTTTATCGGTGTACTACCGGCGGCGCTCTATGGGTTCGCTAATTATTTTGCATGGGCTTTTTACTATCCATCGCAAATTTTTATCTCAAATAGTTCAAAACTGAATAAAACTATGTTACAATAGAAACATTATGGAAGGTAACAGATCACAGTCAAGGGCCATTCTGGTTTTCGGTGCGCCAGCCAGTGGCAAGACAACATTCTGCGAGAAGTTTTCTCGTCAATTTCGGGCGCCATATTATAACTTAAACGAGCTAGAGACGGACAGCGGTTTTTCGCGTGAGAAACAGCTAGTGATCCTAGACCTCTTAGCTCAAACTGGGGCGAATATCATCATTGAGGGCGGGCTAGACACGGTCGCAGAGCGTGATGAGATTAAAAAACTTTTCCGTTCTCGCGGTTATACGCCGTCGCTCGTCTGGATTCAAACCGACGTAAGCACGATTAAGTCGCGGCTTAAAACGCGCCTGAAGTCGGTAGCAAAGGCGAAGGAAGCTTACGACGCAAAGGTGGCGATTCTTGAGGCTCCGTCCGAAGAAGAGCATCCAATCGTGCTTTCTGGTAAGCATACTTTTGAGACCCAGCTCAAGGCCGTGCTTTCGCAGCTTGCTGAGTAATGATTCTGCAAGATTCCGAATTTGGTGAAGTGGTGGTCCGGAAAAACGCGCTGGCCCGTGGCGTAAGGTTTTCGGTGTCCACTTCTGGACGGCTACAGATGTCGGTGCCAAAATATACGTCGTCTTTTTTGGCGAAAAGATTTTTGGCGCAAAATCGTGAAATGGTGCGAGCAAAGTTACCGATTAAAGACCCTTCGTTGCAGCGAGCACGAGATGCGAAGAAAAAGATTTTGATGAAAAAAGCGAAAGAATACCTTCCCTATCGTCTAGAATATTGGGCAAAACGTTACGGTTATCGATATGACAAGGTGCGGCTTTCGCATGCTAATACACGTTGGGGGAGCTGTTCATCTTCGGGAACTATCTCGCTGAATATTGGGCTAATGCAAGTGCCGGAAGTACTGCGCGATTATGTGATTCTGCATGAACTGGCGCATCTTCATCATATGGATCATTCGGCCGAGTTTTGGGATGAAGTAGGCGAACATGATCCTCGCTATAAAAATCACCGCGCGAAGTTAAAACAATTTTCGCCCGGCGTTTAATGACTATGGCAGGGGCAGAGGGACTTGAACCCCCGACACCAGGTTTTGGAGACCTGTGCTCTACCAACTGAGCTATACCCCTTTGTGTGCTTATTATAGCATGAATTCATTATTTTTTGTAGTGACTTCATGCTACAAAAAATAATTATACCGTGTTATAATAGTTACATGAAGATACTTATGCTTGGTTGGGAGTTACCGCCGCATAATAGTGGAGGACTCGGAGTGGCGTGTCTAAATTTGGCGCGTGCGCTCGCGAAGGATGGCGTAGAGATTGATTTTGTGGTCCCTTATACTGCCGATCATCCTGAGATTGAGTTTATGAAGGTGCTTTCGGCGACTAAGCTTGACCCGATTTATCGATACGGAGGCGGAGCATACAGCTCTGACAAAATTGAGGAGATGATTATTCCGACCGCTAACAAAGAAAAAATGGTGTCGATTCGGGAAGTGCAAAAAGATTATTGCAAATTCGTAGAAAAATATTTGATGGAGTATAAACCAGACGTGGTACATGCGCACGATTGGTTGACGTTTGAGGCTGGGGTGCTGGCAAAGAAAAATTACGGGGTGCCACTAGTGGCGCACGTACACGCAACAGAATACGACCGTTCGGGAATGCATGGTGGAAACCCAGTAATCCATGCAATCGAACGTGAGGGGCTGATGCTCGCAGATAAAATTATCGCGGTTTCTCAGGCGACGCGACAAGAAATTCACGAAAAATATGACATCCCACTAGACAAGATTTCTGTAGTATATAACTCACTGGACGAGGCTTTTCTAAAATCAGCGTACGAATACGACCGAGATGACTACAAATACCTCGAGATGATGAAAGAGCTAGGCTATACAATCGTATCGACGGTGGGGCGCTTTACCTTGCAGAAAGGCCTCGCAAACATGATGCGGGCAGCGGCAAAAGCATTGTCGAAAGAACCACGCCTAATCTTTGTGTTCGCTGGAGATGGCGAGCAAAAAAATGAGCTACTCGAAATGAGCGCCAAATATAAAATCTCTAAAAATGTAGTTTTTACGGGTTTTGTGCGTGGTAAGCAGCTTCGCGATATCTACCAACTTTCCGATATTTTCGTGATGAGTTCGATTTCGGAACCTTTCGGTTTGACCGCGCTAGAGGCGGCACACCATGGCGATGCATTAATTTTAACCAAACAATCTGGTGTAGCAGAAGTAATCCGCAGCGCAATGCGTTATGATTTTTGGGACGAAGAAAAATTGGCGGATGAAATTATTGCGATTGCGAGATCTTCTGGCTTGCAGTACACCTTGCGTGATGGAATTGCGCGAGAATATCAAAAAATCTCGTGGAGAGATATTGCGAAAAAAATTATTTCGGTCTATAATGAAATAGAGAAAACATAAACATGTTTAAATTTTGGAGGTAATTTTAGGGTGAGGGCAATCTGTCTCTATCTACACATGCATCAGCCGTACCGCTATGAGCGATATAGCATTTTTGATGTAGCCCACGACCATAATTACTGGGATGAAATTGACTACTACGACAAACAGAATAACCAGCGAATCTTCGAGAAAGTGGCGGATAAATCTTACCGTCCAATGCTTGAGGCCTTGGAGCGAAATCTGCAGAAGTTCCCTGGATTTAAAGTCTCGCTTTCGATTACCGGAACTTGGCTGGAACAAGCCGAGGAATGGGCACCAGAGCTGATTGAGCAAATTCGACGGATGACCTCAACTGGGCGAGTCGAAATCGTGTCGGAAACTTACTATCATTCGATGAGTTTCTTCTACGACCGTGCTGAGTTCGAGGAGCAAGTAAAGCTACACTACCAAAAAGTCTATCATACTTTTGGCGTACGTCCGCAAGTTTTCCGCAACACAGAGCTAGCATACAACAACGAGCTTGGACGCTGGTGCGACGAGCGCGGCTTCAAAGCCGTACTAGCAGAAGGCTGGGACAAGGTCCTCGGCTGGCGTTCGCCAAACCATGTTTATCGCCCAGAAGGCGCCCGAAACACACGTTTACTCCTAAAAAACTATCGATTATCAGACGATATTGCATTTCGTTTTTCGAACCGCGGATGGAGTGAATGGCCGCTAACGGTCGACAAATACCTACACTGGATGGACATGGATTTCTTGCGTGGGCCAGTAGTAAACTTATTCATGGATTTCGAAACCTTTGGCGAACACCAATGGGCGGATACAGGAATTTTCGATTTCTTCGACGCGCTAGTACAGCGCTGGCTATCAGTCTACGACAATAAATTCGTAACCGTTTCGGAAGCGGCCGAACTAGAAGAGCCGGTAGACGAAGTCTCGATGCCTTCGACGGTCACCTGGGCAGACACAGAACGAGATCTTTCGGCTTGGATGAGTAATGAGATGCAACAAGAAGCGATGAATAACTTATACGAAATGCGTTCGGCGATTTTTGAGACCGGAGACAACAAATTAATCTCTGATTTTCGAAGATTAACAACTTCAGATCACGCATACTACATGTGTACAAAGTACTGGAACGACGGCGATGTCCACGCCTATTTCTCGGCTTATGATTCCCCGTTTGACGCATTTATGTACTATATGAACATCTTGCGCGATTTGGAGTGGCGGCTGAAACAGGCTGGGTAAGCTTACAGCTTATTAATATCGTATTTTGCCTGATCTTCGTTATTGTTTTAGTCCTTCGGTTGTGCCGATTTCGAAGTCGTCGATTTTGCCGCTGTCGCATAGTTCGATGGCACGTTTCTTGCTTAGTAATTCTTCATCCTGCATAGTTATATTGTAACATATTTTGGTGGATGGGGCTATTTAAGGGCCTGTTCCAGGGAGGAAGCGAGGGTGATGAATGGTACCCCAACTAGTAGACAGGGCGTAGAGTTAGACCGTTAGTGGAATAG
>CAMVNH010000004.1 GCA_947168825.1 uncultured Candidatus Saccharibacteria bacterium | reverse complement strand
ATACAATTTATCTGGATGCGGCTGGTGGATTTGGCGGCATTAGTATCAGCGACAAAGATAAATAATTCAACCTTCGGTTTGTGGTGTTATGGTTGTGATTTTTGTAAAATAAAATCATAAACTAAGGAGCTATGATGGACTTAGAAAAAATTGGTAAATTTATTGCAAAGAAGCGCCAAGAAAATAATTTTACGCAAGAAAGTTTGGCGGAAGAGCTGGACATTTCTAACCGTTCAATTTCAAAATGGGAACGTGGAATATGTCTTCCGGATGCAAACAATATGGCGAAGCTTTGTAAGTTGTTTAAGATTTCGTACAATGAACTTTTGTCGGGTGAAAATTTGCAAAAGTCTGATTACGAAAAGTGGGCAGAAGAAAATTTGAAAAAATTTGCGAAACACGAAACCGTTCTGAATAAAAAGTTTTTGATGTATGAAGTTGTGCTCGGTTGGATGTCGTCCATCTCATTTATAATTCTAATTTTCACGGCGGCTTATATAGAAATGCCAACCGTCGCGCGAGTGATTTTAATTCTGCTCGGTTTTGCGCTACTGATGATTGGTGTGAGTTTTTGTCTGAAAATTGAAACCGAAGTGGGAAAATATGAATGCAAAAATTGCGGGAACCTGTATGTGCCGAAATATTCAACCGTCTATTTTGCACCGCACCTTGGCCGCACGCGCTATATGACCTGCCCAAAATGCCATAAGAAAACTTGGCAGAAAAAGATTATTTAAAGCAACCAGGGTCATGAGAGTTGATGACGCCGATGGCTTGAAGATAGGCGTAGATGATTGTGCTGCCGACGAATTTCATGCCGCGAGATTTTAGGTCGACGGAAATGGCGTCGGAGATTTCGTTGGTGGTCCTGCCAGTTTCGCGAATTGGAAGTTTAGCGTCTATGGGCAAAAAAGTTTTGAGATAATTACAGAAGCTGCCAAACTCTGATTGAATTTGTTTGAAGATTTTTGTATTGCTGAGGCTGGCTTTGATTTTTAGTTTGTTGCGGATAATTCCCTGGTTTTGTAAGAGTTCGGTGACTTTATCATCGTCGTAGCTTGCGACTTTTTCGAGATCAAAATCGTCGTAGGCTTTCCGAAAATTTTCGCGTTTATTCAAAACACATTCCCACGAGAGTCCAGCTTGAAAAGATTCCAAAATCAACATTTCGTACAAATAGCGTTCGTCAAAATTCGGCCTTCCCCACTCTTCGTCGTGATACTTAACATAGAGTGGGTTGTTTGGATTACACCAGCTACAACGGTTCATAGTTATTTCTCGCTTGCCAAGTGCCAATGGTCACCATACTCGCACTTATAAACCGTAAGTCCGGAAATGCCATGATCGTGTTCAGCAACGCGCGCAGACATTTCGGCTTCCTCACGCGAGCCGTAGCAAATTTTTTGCGTGTCGCCGACCCAACAACGCTGCGGCTCTGGCATCTGATAGTTGATTTTTCTCATTTTTCTATTTTAGCACGTTTTGTTTGATCGTGTTTTTAGCTGTAATTTTTGAGTTTTTTGAAATTGATTTTTTCGACGGCTTTTCGTAAAGCTTCCTCGGAGCCATAGTGCGTGTGTGTGCCGGGGCTGTCGGAGAGCATGTGCTGAGCATATGGGAACGAAACAACGCGGTCGAGTTTGATGTCAAAGTTCTTGCCGGTGCTGGCACTGGCGACATGCACATCTTTCATTGGCACTTCCAGGGCGCGCGCCATTTCTTCCGGGAAAAATGTGAGCGAGAAAAGATCGCCGTCGTCTTCGCCAGCCAAGCGGCCATAGGCGATGGAAGTGTTGCCTTCAATCCAAAGACGCGCGTCTAGTTTACGCATCTTGGCATTGTCCAAGTTTGCCTCGCAGTGCGCGTATTTTTTGCCGTCTAGACTTTCCATATCGCAAACAAAATCGCCGTCACAAGTTGTAGTCATCACCGCGTGATTAGAGTCTGGAGATTTGAGACCATGTTTTTCGTCATAGGAAATCGTGTCGCTGATATAGTCCATCATCACCCAGGAAAGCAGGCCGGTTTTTTGGTTCTCGGCCATGAGATAAAACTCGGTGCGCGCACCCCAAAATACACTAGTGTGAATCCGGAACATGGAAACGATACCATAATATTTTGGCGGGTCGCCGGCAAAGATGCTAGATTTTGCAGGGACAAAATCGGTGGGCAGAAACTCCTGAATTTGCTCTGGATGCAAAAGTTCAAAAAACATAAAGCTACAATACGGCTCAACCACGAACGGCATTTTGTCGGCTTTTTTTGCGGCGCTTTTTACGATTTTGCGCTGAAGGCAAACCGGAAGAAATTTAAGCTTAGTCTGGAGATAGTGAGTTTTGCCGACGTCCATGGGATTTACCATGCGTTCTACGCCTTTAGTATAGTCTAAAACGTTCATGGTTATATTATATACCGTTCGTGGTTAATGGCGCAAGGTCTGGTTTTATTAACGGTGAAAATATGGTATAATAAATGGGTGAAAATGCGCGAAAATGTTTTGATTTCTAAACTTACGACTATGCGGCTCGGAGGAAGAGCGCGTTATGTGGCCGAAGTGACAAATTTGCCGGAGTTGAAAGAGGCGTATGATTTTTTGCGCGAACGGAAACTTCCGGTTTTTGTGCTGGGGGATGGAGCAAATACAATCGGGCGCGATGAAGGATTTGGCGGAGTTTTGATTTTGAACCGGATGCGTGGGATTGAAGTCGTGGAGGAAACTTCTGATGACGTATTCGTACGGGCGATGGGTGGCGAAAATTGGGACGAGTTCGTGGAATTCTGCTCGGAGCGTGGATATTCAGGCATTGAATGTCTGGCGGCAATTCCGGGAACGGTCGGGGCAGCGCCGGTGCAAAATATCGGTGCGTATGGCCAAGAAATTGCGCAGACAATTGACCATGTGGAAGCGTACGATTCTCGTGAGGACGAGATGGTGGTGATTGGGAGAGATGAAATGAAAATGTCGTATCGTTCAACGATTTTTAATACTGGTGCAGATGCCGGACGATATTTCATCACTGCGGTAACTTTTCGACTAGAAAATGATGGGTGGATGGAGCCGCCGTTTTACGCAAGTTTGCAGAAATATTTGGATGAAAACGGAATTTCTGATTATTCCCCGTCGTCGCTAGCCCGGGCAGTGCGAGCGGTAAGGGCTGCGAAATTACCGGATCCAAAGGTTGAAGCAAGCGCAGGAAGTTTCTTTAAGAATGTGTATTTGTCTGATGATGAGGCGGAGTTGGCGCGCGAGCGAGGTTTGAAAGTTTATGACAAACCAGATGGGCGGCACATGATTAATGCGGGATATTTAATTGAGCAGGCAGGACTGAAGGGCGCGCGACTGCATGGTTTTTATGTTTCGGACAAGGCGGCGCTGATTTTGATTAATGAGAATGCGAAAAGCTATGCGGATCTAGCGGCGGCGCGCGAGGAAATCGTAGAGACAGTATTTGATAAATTTGGGTTCCGACTAGAACAAGAGCCAGTGGAGATTGTGGCGAAATGAAAATTTTGAACGGACGAGAACTTGCGGGATTTATCAAAGAGCGTCAAGCGCATGTAGTGCGGAGTCTTCGCGCGGAGAAAGTTTTTCCAAAACTTTTGATTATTCGCGATAGTGACAATCCAGTGATTGTGAAATACGTGGAGCTGAAAAAACGCTATGGCGAGGATATCGGGGTCGCGGTTGAAGATTTTTATGCGAAATCAATCGAGGAGATTCGAGCGCGGATTTTGGAGGCAAACGCAGACTCCTCGATCTCAGGAATGATTGTACAGCTACCATTGAAAGATCCTTCGCGAACGGACGAGGTGGTGTCGCTAATTTCTCCAGCTAAGGATGTTGATGGATTAAGTGGCGAAAATTCAAAATTTGATTCGGCAACAGCAACAGCGATTAACTGGCTACTTTCGGGCTATGATGTACCGGTAGCAACATCAAAGATTGGAATCGTGGGACGTGGACGGTTGGTTGGAGGACCACTGATTCGAATGTACAAGGCGTCGGGGTATGATGTTTCTGTGTTTGGACATGATTCTGACTTGACAAAATTACGCGAATGTGATATTATCATAACAGCGACAGGCAAGCCGCATCTTATTTCTGGCGGTTTGGTTTCTCCGAGGGCAACAGTGGTAGATGCTGGAACGGCGAGCGAAGATGGAGTTTTGGTGGGTGACGTGGACGACTCAGTGCGTGAACGCGAAGATTTGTACGCAATCACGCCGAAACTGGGCGGCGTAGGGCCGCTAACGGTAAGTGTGCTATTTGAAAATGTAATTTCTGCGGCGCAGAAAAACTAAATACCGTTAGCATTGTCTGCTAATAACGTTCTAGCTGGCGTTATTGCTGTTGGTATTACTATTAGCGTTGGCATTGGTGTTGGCGTTAGTGTTGCTGCCGCGGTTTGGGATGATAATGCCACTATCGGTTTGACGGAAGCTGCCTTCGCCTTGGATATTTAGGATACCATCGCGAGAAACTTCAGCTTGACGAACACGTTCGGCCAAATCAGGGCTACTTGATGGGATGCGCGGGGTCGGCTGTGTGGTTACTGGCGTGGACGAGGTTTGATTAGAGGCTGTGGTTGTAGTAGTCGATGGGGTAGAGGATTGACCATGAATATTAATGTCCTGGCCCTCATTCATGTTACCACTAGATGGAGTTTCATTATCATCAGACTCTCCGCTGCCTTGTGGGGCAATACGCTTGAGGTAGGCAGCAACTTCTGGCTTGACCTGAATATTTTTGTTGCTGAGTGCTTCGCCGGCAGTATTAGAGATGGCTGCGCGATCTTCTGCGCTCATATTGCCAGATTCGTAGCTTCTAACGATACGCCTCAAAGCTTCATCATCGGCGTTAGCAAGAGACTCAGCCGTGTACTTCTGAGCGCCCTCAGAATCATGGGAACTGACTTTAGTGACGTTACCATTAGCAGCCTGAGAAATCCAGTTATTGAAGCCGCGGTTCTTAGACTTATAAGTGTCGCCGTGTTCGCCAAGAAGATGCCCAGCAGCAGCAGATATTCCTTTTGTATCTGAACCTTCCGGTAAGTTGTCGACGAAATCTTCCATGCGGTTCTGGATTTGTGCACGACCAGCATCAGTTTTCGATAAGATATTCTGGAGGGCCATGACACGAGTTCTAGCTTCTGCATCTTCTGGATTGTCATTGAGCGTACGAAGAGAGGATGCGTACATGTCGCCAAGTTTCTCTGGACTATTGGCAATGTAGTTACCATCATTATCAGTCATGTCTTTGATTAACATCTCCTGGTCAGAAATTTGATGGCGCATTTCTTCGGCACGTTCGCCGGCGGCCATCGCTTCAATGTGGGTTGGGTCAGTCATAAGTCTCGCACGTCGCTGTTCAGCCGCACCTTTTAATACTTCGGTCTGGCCGGCGGCCATCGAGCGTTGCATAGCACGACCAATAGCGTTATTTGATCCGGCGAGACGACGGCGTACATTGCCGAGTCTGGAGGACTTACCGTCGGCTCTAATGCCAGCCCGAGAGCGAGCTATAGCGCCTTTATAAACTTGGGAATTACTGACACCGCGATTAAATCTAGCACCGGCACCACGGGTAATACCTTCGACGCGATTACCAATATTGCCGATAGCGTTAAACGAGCTCTTAACGAGCGAAGGAATGAAGAAGAACGGGACGATGTTAATGAGCATGGCGGAAAGTTGGAAGAAAAATTCGCTGTCTCCGGTTCCGCTACCAGCAGCGAGAATAACTTTAGAAGCGAAGTTACCGCCGCCGATGAGAAGACCGCAGATTGGGAAGATAATTAGCATACTCGTAAACAGTCCTACGATTTTATCGAAATATTTTTTCGTGTTCGGGAGCATGTAACAAACAAAAGCGAGTGGGGAGACAACGACTAAGACTACGACTATAGCTTGACGAGCACCAAGCAGGACAAAGACAAATAAAATTGAGATAAAGGTAGTGATGAGTGCAAGAATGAGTGGAAGAATTATACCAAGCCCACCAGTCGCCATGAGTGCTCCACCACCAGCTAAAACTGCGACGATGCCAGTCAAGACAGTAGCACTACCAGAC
This sequence comes from uncultured Candidatus Saccharibacteria bacterium, assembly GCA_947168825.1. Lineage (GTDB taxonomy): Bacteria > Patescibacteriota > Saccharimonadia > Saccharimonadales > Saccharimonadaceae > Nanosyncoccus. The sequence continues at coordinate 33,169 of CAMVNH010000004.1, read as the reverse complement.
ACCGGCGTACTACTAATATCAACATTACTGGCAAGTGCGTCGAAAAGACTTTTGAGACTAACGCCAAGAATGTTGGACGTGTCAACCAGTAGTTGGCAAATGATGTATGATAAGTTAATCAATACCGCGGAGACGATGAGGCGAGGGAGGATTTTCTTGATGCCGTAGTTATCAATACCGACGCCGGTGAGCTGTGAGAAAATCACAAATAGTAGCATGATGACGAAAGCGATGTTAGCAAAGGTCTGGAAAATTTGCCAGCTACCGTATGAGTTATTGCTGCTGCTAAAGAGTCCAGCATTGATTTGGAGGAATGGTTCAATGACCTGCTCATAGATGAAATTGATAGCTTTGGCGGTGCCGGACAGAATTGGACAAATAATCCAGCCAAGTGCACCGGCACCGTCAAAACAGCCTTCGCTGCCTTCATCGGTATCTTCGTTAGGTTGAGTTAAATCGTCAAGATTGGCAGGGTCAATGCGACCTTGGTTGAGTCTGAAGAGAGCTTCAAGTAATCCCTTAAAATCATATTCGGTATTGAGGTATCTTCTTTCCGAGTTAGTGAAACCAGCAACCTTGGCATTCATATCAGTGTCGTCACTACCTGCGATCCTACACCAACCTTGAGATGTGTAAAGCCAGTATCTTTCACCGTCTACAGCTCTACGTGGCTTTGTCTCGGTACACTCCTGAGCGTTAGATTCTGTAATGTGATAGACCTTGGACAAATACAACGTATACAAATCATACTTGTTGTTGTCGGAGAATTTATGATATTCTTCTGCTGCCTGACTGTTTGAAATATATTTTCTAGCATCTTTGTTGGCTTGTCTCCAATTCAAGAGGGTGCCGTTGTAATTTGGTATACTATAAACAGAGAATGACCCACTAGAGTCTGACTCGTTAGAGTAGGACAATGTTGCAGTATAGACAAAATCAGTATCGAGATCGGAAAAGGTAATAGTTTTGCCATCAAATTCTTTTACATCATCTATGGTGACATGCCCACTTGTGACAGTGACCTGTGGGTAGACATCATTATTGGTTATTCGGTCGCCGCCGACGCTAATGCCAATTGTATATCCGTCTGGAAGGTATTGAGGATAGATATTAATTGGCGTAGGATTGGTACGACTAGTGGTCCTACCATTGTTGTTGATGATGGCTTCAGTGCTGAATTGAGCAATGTTATTGTTGGGGTTATTGAGCAACTCATCATCCCAACAGATCTTGCCTGAACCAAGATCATTGCCACTAAGTGAATATGGGTCCTGTGGAGTTCCAGCAGTATACTTTGCAGTAATACAACTCTTAGAAGTGCCACTAGCGCTGACGCTAGTATAGCCAATGCCTTTCAAAAAAGTCCCTACTCTATCAGTACCAACAACCTCATAATCTGTACCATAAAGATCAAAGACCCCGCTCATGGTGCCGTGGAATGTTCCGGAGCCAGTCGGATCACCCAAGAATATTTCATAACAACCAACTTTGTTGTTGTCGCTTTCTACCGTATTGCCAACCTGCGTCGGAATATAAAATTTTTGCTGCTTTCGGTTTTTGGCACTACCGTGCAGAACTGATTCGTTAAATGTGCTATAAGTGCCTGCGTCAACTTTCTTCTCCATGTAGTTCGCCGAATAACATTTAGCCATCATGTTCAAGAGTGCCCATTTATAAAGCTTGTCCTCACTGGCAGTCTCAGCGTAAGCGCTTTGCGGCGCTATGGCGAAGAATAGTGAAAACCCGATGATAGCTATAATGATTGGAAGCTTGAGGATTTTACGCATTTTCGTCTTCTCCGAAATAAAGTGTCTTTAGTGAGTCGGTTAATTGACTGTAGAGTTTGAAGTTTAAGTCACTAAGTGCCGCGGATTGAGCTTCGTCGGAGAAAAGACTACTGGAGAAAGCGTCGGTCTGATTTTCATAACAATTCTCGAGGACACCCTCTTCGTCGAGACAGCCATTGTCCTTCAGTGTTTGGAAACGCGACATTTCTGAAGAAAGATAGTCATTCATGATTTTTGCGGATTCGGCGCTCCACCCCGTGCCGAATTCAGAGATTTCATTGATCCTAGATCTTAGTTCATCGGAATTGTCATTAATGTAGTACTCAACTATCTGGCCAGAATCTGAAATTTGAGAAGATAGCCAAAAGGCAACGAGCAGGTTGGCTTGATTAGAATATTTATTGCTGTCGGTAGTAACTAAGGAATTAATCTTATCGGAAAGTATATCGTAGTACTCGCTGCTTGGTAAGTCACCCTGGTCGTTTGACTCTAGCCAAACGGCATATTCATCTGTATCGATAGTAAACGTGGCGTCGGAGACTTCATTCTCGCCTTCGGTACCGTAAACAAAATACTCAACATAATCATCCAGGTCGGCATTTGCGACTTTGTTGCCGCCGCTGGTTTTTCCACCACCACTGTTTGAGCTCAACGTTATAGCAAGAATAACAGCAACTATCGCGATTACAATAACTGCGATAATACCAAAAATGAGAGGTCTATTTAGTGGCTTTTGCGACTTAGCTGGTTGGCTCGGTGGAATTAAAATATCGCCGTGGGGGTTTGTGTCTTTAAAGCGGTTCTGGGGATTGGCAAAAACTGAGCGCCCAGTCACTGAAAGAGACGCGTTATCTGAATTAACGCTATTGCTACCCACCTGAGGTGGTGTTTGTTTTGGATCCATTGTGCTTTTATTATACCATAAGCGAAACAGAAAAAACAAAAAATCCCTCGAGATTGAGGGATTTTTTGTTTTGGGCTAATAGACCCGCCGAAGGTAACTTCGTGGAGCGGCCTAATTAGCGAAGTTGTTTGCGGCTAGCAACGTAGTAACCGGCAGCGGTTACGATAGAACCAGCACCAACGATGCCGGCTGCAATAGCTTCTGGACCAGTCTTTGGTAGAGAAGATACAGTAGCGGTTGGAGTGGTTTTCTTTTGTTCTTCGGTACAAGTCTTTTGAACGACAACGTCAGCAGAGTCCTGAAGGGTGATGGCTTTTACGCCAATCTGACCCCAGTTACGAAGGGTGTTTTTACCACAGATGAGGTTGTTGTCGATAACTTCAGCGGTAAAGCGGATATAGGCATCACCGTTGATGTCATAACCACCGATGTTGATACCATCTTTAACAATGTCACCAGTCTTAACGAGACCGTTAGGGTTGGTAGCGTTGTAAAGTTTAACATCGCCGACAATCTTCATGTTGGTAGGAAGGACGTCTTTAAACATAACGTTCTCGACTTTACCTTCGGTAGTGTTCTTGTAGTGAATGTTGTATTCAACTTTGTCACCAACCTGTGCGTTGACAGATTCGGACCAAGTTTTGTCGCCAGCTTTACGGACGGTCTTTTCAACAGTGAAGTTAGCGTCAGTAAAGACAGGTTTAACTTTGATGGTTACGTAGCGAGAGAACGCATAGCAACCTGGAACGTCACCAACGCTGACACCACTCTTAGTGATAACGCTATCGGAAAGAGCTTTAACAACGTTTTTCTTGGTGATGTTACCATTGGCATCAACTTCGTTGTAGTTCATGACTGCAGAACCCTCGACGTAGTCAAGGTAGAAGTTCTGGCCATTAGCACTCTTGAAAGTGACGTAGTCCCAGTACTGGGAAGGGGTAGCATCTTTAGCATCGATGTAACCTTCGACGGTAACAGTGTTGCCGTATTTTTGCTCAAGGGCAAAAGTTGCAATCACGTTTTTAGCGGTTGCAGCATAACCCTTAGGGCTGTTGTTGTGAATGTAAAGACTTACGTCGTAAGTTTTACCTTCAGAGACGGTGATTTCGTTAGCGCTCCAGAGACCAGTAGCACCGGTTTCACGAGCGGAAACGAAGTTTTTCTCATCACCATCAGCACCGTCGCTAATGGAGTTGAAGACAATCTTGTCGCCAAGAATGTTATCGTTGATTTGTGCTTTGGTGTAGCTTGCGCGACCACCAGTGTTGTCACCCCAAGCCATAACATTGGCAGAGGCAGCAACGGAAGTACCGACGATAGCAGCAGCTGCTGCAACCGCGGAGAGAGCTTTGATAGATTTGTTCATAATTACTCCTTTAATTTGATTGATTTTATGATCAAGCAGAAAAACTGCTTGCATTTTTTTGCTAGCCAAATTTTTAATTTTCGTCTTGACCGTAAAATCAGATCATCTCAACTACAATTTCCTGGAATTGGGGAGCAGAATAATCTGCTCCCCGAAATGTGCTTGTGCATCACATTTAGTCTGGCATGGCGAATTCGCCATTGTTGTTGCCGTCTTTCGTGCCTTCTTCAGAAGGCCTAACTTCAATCGGCTTGGTTTCAGCCTCGGCGTTCTCGATAAACTCAATCGACTTACCGGTTGAATTATCGGTAATAGTCTGGTCGGTTACTTCCTGACCACCGGCTGAGATCCGATGAGAAGTCGTAGTGGAAGTACCGTCGCCGTTATCAACTGTGCCAGCCGGTGTCATATCGTTTATGGAAGTGGATATTCCGCCACCCTGAGGCTTAGCCTGGGGCTGATACTGAGACTCTTCAACCTTATCCGATGGAGATTTAGGAACCTTAGGAACTGGTTCGAACTCTCCCGGACCTTTGTCGTCTTTTTCACGAGGTTCGGGTCGCTCAGACTCATCCTTCGGCTTAATTGTGTCGTCATTATCCTTATCAGGTTTAGGTTTATCATCCTTGCCAGGTTTCGGGGGATTGCCCTTATCATCGGAAGGAGGATCGTCTTTCTTTGGAGCAGGAGTGGCCTTATTTGGAGACTTCTTCTTCGCGTTCGGAGGCGTGCTTGGAATTTCAGGCCTTCTATCACGAATGTTGACGGAAGGCTCTTCCATAACTTCTCCATCTTTGAAGTAATGACGGAAGACGATAGACGTTAAAGTATCGGGCTCGGTGCTGAGCACGAGACGCCTAAGCTGACAAAGGTCGGACCTATCAAGCCCCCAATTATATTCGGCATAAGTGACCTCGATGGACATCTTAGAACCTTCAATAATTTGAGAGACTACCGGGATAATATTTACCAGATAGTCCTGGCTTAAATAGAACTTTCCGTTTGACTTGTCATAATAAAGCCAACGGTTAACCCCGGCAATATAGCCATCATCGTCTGCTTCAGTATAAGCCTTCTCGGTCTCATCGACAAGATAAGCTACAGCGCTAGAAGTCTCATAGACCGTCTTGGATTCGCCGTAGTGCATATCCGAGATCATATCCGTGTAACCTAAGCCCATAACCACGTTCTGGATCAAAGTTTTGGATACTGCCTTCTTGAGCTTCTTGCGCTCAGACTTGGTGAAGCTAATCTTTGTTCCGTACCCCTTCTTTTCGGCTTCCAGAATTTTGTTAACCTGCTCGGTGCTGAGCTTGAAAACGTATTCCGGTGCGTCAGAGATAGGGTTCTTGGAAAGGCCAGCCTTTACTGAGCTTTTCGTACGAGAATTATCGTTAGTATAGTATAACGACTTTTTCGTACGCTCGGCGGAAACGAGAATTTTGCCGTCTTTCTCTTTGTAGGAGATTCCCCACTTATCGAGATATTGAGTGATGGCGCCGTCCTCGATGCGGCCATACGAGTGAGCAGCTTCGAATTCTTCGATCTTGGCCTGTTCAGCGTCGGCTTCCGCTTCAGTGGTGGCTGCGGCGTCGTCAGACGCCTTAGTTGTTGTGCCCTGCAAACCCGGTAATACAATTGCCGAAAGGCAAGCAATGATCATAGCGGCGGCAATAACTATTGCTGATACCGCCATTATCTTACGCTTCTTCATTTTTATCCCCCCTTTCAGGAATTCTCCAGCTGGACATCGATATCTTCAATATCGTCGTCGTCCAAACTATTGTCTGTAGTAATAGCGTCGATAGCATCTCTCAAATCTTCCTCGTAGTCAGTATTCAAAACTGCCACGATTAAACCGATGAAAGCTGTAATAGCGATCGGGAGAAGAAGTGCGAGGATTTGACGGCCGGCGCTGCCACCGTGGCTTAAGGACCAAACTGAATCTACGCCCTTATCTGCGAGCTGAGCGCTCGAGAATAGAATTGAGGCCTGAATCCAAAGTCCATAAGTGAGCCAACTGGCGAGTCTGCCGAATGGGCTTTCCGCTAGTTTGGTTTCGTCTGAGGTTTTTCTTCTTCTACATGAAAGCAGGATCATGCCCAGAACCATGATCATGAGAATGATGTAGGTAATGGGGTGAAACGCCAGCTCAACAAGGACGACTTGCAAGACCAGTGTCCCGATGACCCAAAAAACCCAAGTCGACGAACGTAGTGGCTCACCTGTAGTTGCCTTAGACATCGTTGATGACATAAGGCAGAATCCAACGCTACAAATTAGTGTGACCGCAAGGGTCACGAGTAATGAGAATATTGACATATTTGCACCTCCTATTCAAATTGAAATTGTCAAAATTCAGAACAGGAGGTGCACCACGCCTCCTGAAACAAAGGGTTACGTGATGCACAAAAACAGGTACTTAATTGTACCTGAGATGATCTGATTTTAATGGTCGTCTACTACGGTCAAGGCTCTTTCGTCCTTTTCGCATAGACTAATTACATTGTAGCATACTTTGTCAAAAAAGTCAATAGGTATATAATGTTTTTATGTTTATCCTTACTGGGGTAGTCTGACTATTTACCAAATTGCTTATCTTTTTGCTAAATATTATTAAATATTTTATAAATTTTTGATAGAAAAGGCCCCCGCTTTTGCGGGGGCTGTACTTAGTCGGGCCGCCCAGTGCGGTCCTAGGAGGTGGTCAACCCTCGGTGCTGGACGAATCGTCCTTATCAGGTTGACTATCGCTAACTTCATCTTTGGTAGCCTCAATGTACGCGAGGCATTCATCCCTCGGAACCTCTTCGCCTACGTCGCCGTTTTCGTTAACGTAATGCAGCTGGCGAGTGAAAAGCTCCGAAATTGGTACAAACTCGAGAACTTCCGGTGAGACTGCTGCCTTTGCGGCTTCCTCACCAATGAATTCCCGACCTTCGATCGAACCTTTCTGGCCCTTATATATCCAGACGTATTCGGTTCGATCGGGATAATCCTCAAGAAGATTGCGGACTTCCGTACGAAGCTCTTTATCGGATCTAAGAGCGTCAAAGAGGTAGTCCTTAAGCCTGGGGTCCAGTGTTGAATCGGACACAACCGATACGGCAGGTTTATCCTCTTTCTCAGGCGATGCCGGCGCCGGGTCGACTGCGATATCCTCGAGCTCGTCATCTGCAGGCGTCTTGATCTCATCATCAGGGTCGTCGTTTACCAGATTTTTTAATCCGGTTGCATTCATCAATGCATCTTCAAGTGCTCCAAACATAATATTCACCTCCATAATGTAAAAGAACTCCTAGTTTGCGACTAAGTAGTTTTCATTATAGCACACAAGTTTTGTTTTGTCAATATTTATGACATAAAAAATGGAAAGTTTCCTTTCCTTTTCTGGTGCGGGTATGGAGAGTCGAACTCCAATCCTCAGTTTGGAAAACTGATATACTAACCGCTGTACTATACCCGCAGCTAACTTGGGGCGGGTTACTGGAATCGAACCAGCGACCTTCTGGACCACAATCAGACGCTCTAACCAACTGAGCTAAACCCGCCATACTGTAAAAGTACTTTGTAATTATACCATATCTATCGCGACTTTGAAACCCCTGAATTGGCTCTGATAGGTTGCGGCTTTCGGGCAAGGGCCGCGCGACTGTTTGGCTGGGGGTTAGTGGCGGATTCTGTTGCTCCTGTCCTAGGGATATAGTTTCTGACACGATCGAAAGCATGGGCATCGTTGATGATGCGAGCGTTATTATAACTTCTCACGAATTTCCTTGCGTTATCTACAGATTGGCGAGAATGAAAATCATCCGAACCGGCGGCGCCAAAGTTTTGCCCACTCTGAGCCCGTGCGTAGCCCGAGCTGTGGAAAACTTCGGATTTATCTTTAATTCGCATTACTCGGTTGATGAGCTGGGTCTTAGTAACCATAAGCTAATTATAGCATAAGTCTTACTGGAAAAAGGCAAGGTAGACGAAGGCGCCAACGGCGGCACCAAGAATGACCGTGAGAATAACGGCAATAATGAAGCTAATTGAAAGCGATCCCCTTTCGCCTTTCTCTTTTCTACTAGACTTACTACCCTTTTCGCCTCTGAGTTTTTTGTGTGGGTCTTTCTGCTGAATATTACGTCTGGTAGTATAAGGACTCTTAATTTCTCCATGAAAATCTTCTTCGCGGATAACAGTCGGGACACCAGAGTTGTCGATATTATCAGCAACGACACGACGACTAGAAAGCGGGCGCTTATCAACATTGACAGAGTTAATAAATGGAGAAAGTGGGTTGGACTTTACGTCTTTGTCAGCTGTTGCGATGGTTTCTATAGTAACTTGTTCGGTACTAATCGTGGTTACTGTGTTAACTGGTTTATCGGCCGATGTAGAGGCTGGTTTATGGCCGTTTTTAACGATTTCTTTTTTTTGCTCCGATGTTGCAGGAGCTTTTTTAACGATCGGCTTATGGTCTTGCCTTACCGCCGTTTTTTTGACGACCTGGCGCTGCCGTGGACGAAAATCGATATACTGACCCCTAGAAGAAGGAGCTTTGGCTCTGGGTCTTGAAGCGGGGTGTACCGCTGGAGCTTGTTGTTTCGTCATATTATTCTTGTACTCTTTTTGCGACTTCTATTATATCATTAAATTGCGGCGCAATCAAGGAAGCTCCACCTATGAGCAAGCCGTTTATGCCTGGAATCGTTAAATATGCCCCGGCGTTTGAAGGATTAACACTGCCGCCGTAGAGAACGGGAATATTTTCAACTCTCTTGGCTCCAAATTTGGCTTCTAGATGTTTGCGAATAAGACTAATCGACTTAGCGATGTCATCCGGAGAAGCGAGTTTGGCATCCTTCGTACTAGAGATTGCCCAGACTGGTTCGTAAGCGACGATGACTTTTTCGAGATCTTCTTCGGAGACATTTTGTAAACCACCGAGAAGCTGATCCTTTAATACGTCTTCGGTTTCGCCAAAATTACGTTCGTTTTCAGTTTCACCAATGCAGAGTATAGGGGTGATGCCACATCTGATAGCGGCAGCAACTTTCTCACGGATATCTTTGTCGGATTCGCGGAAGATGTATCTTCTCTCGGAATGACCGATAATGACGTAGTCGACTAGGCCGCGTAGCTGAGCAACCGAGACTTCGCCAGTATAAGCACCAAAATCACGGTAGTAACAGTTCTGGGCAGCAAGTTTAAGTTTGTGACGATCAATCTGGAGCGAGAGCGGCTGCAAAGCAACTGTGCTTGGAGCGATAACGACCTCAATTCCACGATATGAACGGATAGTTCTTAAAAGTTTATGAAGATAGATGGAAGCTTCACCGACGGTGAAATTCATCTTCCAGTTGCCCACGATGTAAGTTTTCATATTTCTATTGTAGCATATTTTCTATGGTATAATACGATTATGGTTGGTTTAGCCGAACTTTTTCTGTATTTTCTGGCGTATTCGATTTTTGGCTGGGCTTTCGAAACAATCTGTTGCGCAGTGATTGAAAAGAAACTGGTTAGTCGAGGTTTTTTGATGGGGCCGTGGTGCCCAATTTACGGTCTGGGGGGGATTATATTGGCTACATTCGTGGATGATTTCACCTTGCCACCGATATTAAACCTGCTTGCGATAATTGGAATTTGTACGGTACTAGAATATCTGTCAAGTGTAGTTTTGGAGAAATTATTTGGGGTTAGATGGTGGGACTATAGCGGGATGTCACTCAACTTGAATGGGCGGATTTGCCTCTGGGCGTCAATAGGGTTCGGGATGGTAGGATGGTTCGTTTTATTCGTGCTAAGGCCGTGGTTTGCGAAGTTTTTGACCCACTTTTCGGAATTGGAGATTTTAATTTTCGGAGGAATAATGGCGGTGGTATTCTTTACGGATGTTCTGGTATCGGGGACTTTTGCAATCAGCTATAGTCGAGAACATAAGGGGCGAATGCCGAAGCGTGAAGACCAAACCCGAGAAATCAAAAAGTATGTCCGGAAGCGTTTGCGAGGGGTGACTAGATAATACCCAGTATTCCTCTCAGAGCGTAAGCCGTATCCTCATGGCTTCTAACAGTAATAGTGTCGATACCCATCTCTTTTACTGGGTAGTCATTGCCACCGGGCTGAGTCATATCGCCAAAGTAGAGAATGTCTTCTTTCTTAACTTTTAGCTCCTCTAGGAGATGGGTCATGCCAAATTTCTTATTCATGCCAGGGGTGAAGGCATTGATGGAGGTTGTACCACCGATTTCATAATCGAATTCTGGGGCTTGTTCCTTTGCTTTTTCAACGATTTTTTCGCGTTTCTTACAATCTGGGTCCCAGGCGTATTTGTCTTCGGTCTTTGCTTTTTGGCCGAGAGCGGAGAAGGTGACTTGGCTAAGGCGATTTTCGATGATTTCGTCCCCTTGTTGTAGCTTATCTTCTTCCCAGTAGCCTAGTTCCCTGGCGGCGGATTCGATGGCGCTTGTGATTTTCTGAACTTCGTCGTCGGTCAAGGGGTAGTTGTAAACTTGTTGCCAATCCGTACCTTCGTAGCGGTAATATTGAGTACCCTGGGCGACGAAGAGATGGAGGTGCTGCAGCTGAGCCGTTGTTGCACCACGATCTATCAAACGATTGACGATTTGGATGAGAAATTGGTCGAATTTTTGGCCGGAAATGGGGCAGATTTCGAAGTGGTCTAGACAACCAATCAATAAATCGGCGATTTCGTCGGGAATGGGGGTTTTTGCGACGTTCAAAGTCTGGTCGATATCGAAAGCTAAGACTTTTTTGGTGACTTTTTCCATGGGTTTACCTCCTTTTGGTCAATTATACCACCGAATTTTGTACTGACAAAGTGATGACTGCTACATCTTCTGGTTTTTCAAAAAAAATAGTTTTTGGTATAATTGATATATGAAGTTATCTGAAGAACTAGTTTGGCGTGGGTTTCAGGCGGAAACCACGATTAAAGATCCGGCGAGTCTTGATACTCGCGAAAATAAGCGTTTTTACTGGGGTGCTGACCCGTCGGCGGATTCGTTGACAATCGGGAATCTGGCGGCACTGATGATGTGCGCTTGTTTTGTGCGACACGGATATACTCCGTATCTATTAGTCGGGGGTGCGACAGGGCAGATTGGCGACCCGAAAGATACTGGCGAGAGAGATTTGAAACCGCTTTCTGAGGTTGAGCATAATAAAGCTTGTATTCGGGAGCAGATTCAGCGTGTAGTGAATGCTGAAAATGTGACAATGGTAGATAATTATGACTGGTTTAAAGATATCAATTATATTGAGTTTTTGCGCGAGATTGGGAAGAATTTTTCGATGACGCAGCTGCTCGACCGGAAATTTATTCAGTCGCGAATTGGTGAGGGTGGTTCTGGCATCTCTTATGCCGAATTCAGCTACACCCTGATACAGGGGTATGATTTCTTACATCTGTACCGTAAATATGGGATTCAGCTACAACTTTGTGGGGCAGACCAATACGGTAACTGTTCTACTGGTATTTCCCTGATTCGGAAGTTGGAGAATGCTGAGGCTGACGTTTGGTCCACGCCTCTGGTGATTGACCCGGTTTCGGGACGAAAATTCGGCAAATCAGAGGGAAATGCGGTGTGGTTGGCCTCCTCGGATAATGGTCAGGGTAATTTTACCTCTGTTTTCGATTTTTATCAGTTCTGGCTAAATCAGGCGGACGATGCAGTTGAATACCTGATAAAAATCTATACCGTTTACGATAAAACAGAGGTAGAGGAGATTTTGGCGGAACACGTGGCACATCCGGGTGAGCGCATTGGTCAGAAAGCGCTAGCGAAGGGTGCAACAGAGGTAGTACATGGTCGCGAGGCTGCGAAAGCCGCTGAGAGCCTTTCTGAGAAGCTTTTTGCGCGAGGAGCCGTTCTATCCCAGTCTGATATTTCGGACGCAGCTAAGGCCTTCCCAGGGGCTGAGAAAGGCATAAGCGCGGTGGATTTCTTGATTGCTACGGATTTGGCGACAAGCAAAACAGAGGCGAGACGACTGATTAAGTCTGGTGCGGTGTCGGTTTTGACCGCTGGGAAAGAATCTTTTAAAATCACAGACGAGGAAGCCGTGATAACAGAGGCGGCGATTGTGAAGCGGGGGAAAAATAAATTTGCGGTTGCAGTGTAGAAAATAAGCGTTTTATGGTATAATAGGAGTAGCTATGGAAAAAACTTCGAAGAACTCAGATTTGAAGAAAAAAGCTCCAAAAAAGGGGCTACTCACCAAGAAGAATAAGAGTATGAATACCTACTCGAGTTTAGTCTATAAGTCTCGAGTAAAGGCGGATAAGCGAGCTCGTAAACGTGCCGAGGATCTTGCGACTTTGCCAAAAGATCCAGTGAAGCGGTTTTTTGCGCATTTTCAGCCAAAGCGTGTCTGTAAATATTGGTTTTCGCGAAGAGGTCTGAAAACTTTTGGGAAAATAGTCGCGGCTTGTATTTTGATCGGCATTATTGGGATAGCGGGGTTATTTATCTATTATAAGAAGGATCTTGAATCGATTCGTCTAGATGAAATGAAGGTGTCGGAAACGGTCAATACCTATCTGGACCGAAATGGGGAGATTCTCTGGGAAGATAAGGGGGACGGGGATTATCGCCTAGTTGTAGATGGTAACGATATTGCGACTTATATGCGTCAAGCGACGGTAGCGATCGAAGATAAGAACTTCTATAATCATTCAGGAATTGATTTCTGGGCGCTGGTACGTGCAGCGATTTCGACTTTGTCTGGGAAGGGCGTACAGGGTGGTTCGACCTTGACACAGCAGTTGATTAAACAGGTTTACTTCTCTGACGAAGCGAAAGACCGAGGATTAACTGGTATCCCGCGTAAGATTAAGGAGGCGTTCCTTGCAGTGGAAGTCGAGAAGATGTACGACAAAGAACAGATTATTACGATGTATCTAAATGAGTCGCCTTATGGTGGACGTAGAAACGGTGTTGAAAGTGCATCGCAGACTTATTTTAATAAGAGTGCAAAAGATTTGACGTTGGCAGAAAGCGCACTTCTAGCTTCAATTCCGAATAACCCAGCAGTTTTGAATCCTTATAACACTGCAGCAAATAATGCGTTGATTTCACGCCAACATAAGACGCTAGATGTGATGGTCGAGCTTGGCTATATTACACAGGAACAGGCCGACGAAGCGAAGGCGGTGAATATTCTTGATACGATTCAGCCAGAGCAGAACCAGTACGAGAACATTAAAGCGCCGCATTTTGTACTGACAGTAAAGAGTCAGCTAGAAGATAAATACGGAGTAAAGACGATGCGTGCTGGTGGGTACACAATCAAAACGACGATTGATTTGCGTGCGCAACAGATGGCTGAAGAGGCAGTGGCGACTGGTGCAAAATATATGTATACAAACGGCAGTGATAATATTTCCCTGTCTTCAGTAGACGTGGAGACTTCGCAGGTGATTGCAATGGTGGGGTCAGCCGACTGGAACACCGAAATTTATGGTCAAGTGAATGCTGCGACGGCGACACTAGAGCCAGGTTCGTCAATTAAGCCGATCCTCGATTATGGTCCACTGTTTATGCAACGCTCGGGCGTAAATTATGGTCCTGGTTCGGTGCTGAAAGATGAAAATATTGATAGTTTATATTGTGCTGGATATACTGGTGGGAAATGTTCTTTGCGTAACTCTTCCGGGGCGTTTTATGGTAATATTACGATCCGTGAGTCGCTTGGTAACTCGTTGAACATTGGAGCGGTAAAAGCGCTATATATTAACGGCATTGATAACAGCTTGGAGATTGCACACAAGCTTGGCGATGTATCGTACTGTGCGGATTCGACATCATATGGGCTTTCAATTGCGATTGGTTCTGGGTGTGCCGTACGTCCGATTGAGCATGCAAACGCCTACGCTTCGATTGCTCGTGGTGGCGTAGCAAAACCTTTGACCTATGTACTAGAGATGAAAAATTCTTCTGGCGAGGTGATTGAGAAGTGGGAAGATTCTGAGGGCGAGAGAGTTTATGATGAACAAGTCGCCTACATGATTTCAGACATTTTACATGATCCAGCAGCACGTACGATGACGTTTGGCTCGAACATGGCAAATGGTTACGGGTTCGTGATTCCTGGAGTTTGGACGGCATCGAAGTCTGGTACAACTACGACTGCAGTGAGTTCGACGGCAAAAGATTCGTGGCTCGCTAGCTATTCTCCGGTCGTGGCAACGGTTGTTTGGAGTGGTAGACATGACGGTAGTGGTCTAAAGAGTTCTGACAAGACTGTGGTGCGTCGCGTGACGAATGATTATATGCAGAAAGTACATGCAGATATTTATGTACCTGAGGGTAAATACACGAGGAACGCAGCAATTAGCCGTCCTAATGGGCTACAAACATTGACCGTGAACGGTCGGACTGATATCTGGCCGAGCTGGTATAATTCGAAAAATTCTGGTGTGACGAGAGAGAATTTGGTGTTTAATAAGTACACACATTACCTCGCTTCGGAATGTACAGATGAGCGATACAAGATTACAGTTGAAGCAACAAAGACGCTTGATCCGATTACAAAACAGGAAGTTTGGGATGTACCAGAACCGTACGACCGTGAGACGACGGACAACTGTTCTTATTCGGCACCAGCAGTGAACATCTATAGTTCTGGCGGCATCAGCTCGAATAGCGACAGTGGCTCTGGATATCGCATCGTGATCACTCAGGGTAGCGCAGCGTTGTCGAAGTATACCGTGACCGTGGGTGGAACTGCAATTGCAAGTGGCAGTGTGACGAAGAAAGATTTCGTAGTCGAAAAGCCAGAGAATGCTTCTGGAACAGTACGTGTAACCGTGACGGATGAGCTTGGATACGAAGCAAGTGACGAGTTGTAATTAAGCTTTAAGCTTTGCGGGAACGTTTGTTGCCACAAAGCTTAGCAAAAATAATTTTTCCAGATGGAGATTGGACGATTTTAAGGATTTCAATTTCAACTTCATGCTTAATGTGGCTAGCAGCGTTGTCAACCACGACCATTGTTCCATCTGGAAGATGACCAACACCTTGATTCAGACTCGTGCCTTTTTCGGTGATACGAATCTTGATTTTATCACCTTGGTGGTATTGCTCACGAAAGATCATAGCAAGCTCGTTGACATTGAGGACTTCGATGCCTTCGGTCTTGGCAACTTTATTTAAGTTGAAATCGTTAGTTAGGATTAGGCCGTGGTTTTCTTTTGCAAGAGTAATAAGACGTTCATCAACTGGGGTTCTATCAAGCTCGTCTTGAAGAATCGTGACGTTACAACTAATAACTCGCTCCAAAGCGTTAGCGGTGTCCATGCCGAGTCTGGCACGAGAACGTTTTTCGGAATCCTTGCCATCGGCGAGTAGCTGTAGTTCACGAATTGCGCTGCGCGGAATGATAAGGTCATCGCCGATAAAACCGGTTTCGGCGATAGCTAAAATACGGCCATCGATGAGTGCAGAGGTATCTATATAAACCTTACGTCTTTGACTATTTCTTAAGAGTTTGTCTCGATGACGGCTCAGTAAAATAGAAGTCTCAATAAAGATTGCAACGAGAAAAATAATGATAACAAAATTCATGTAAGATATTATATCATATCTATGCCATGCTCGCGAGCATAAGCGGCGTTGTCAGACAGGATACGTTCGTATTTTTCGATTAAATCTAGACGATTAAAATCACGAGCAACTGAGAGTGCTAGGTCGTAGCGAGAGGCATGATTTAATCTCAACATTTCAAAAGGAGTAGTAGTGCTACCCTGATCTTGGAAACCAAAAGTGCGAATGCGATTAGGGTTGGTATAGCTAGATAGAATTTGATGCAGAGCCTGTGGATAACCGTGGAAATTCGCGATGATTGGTTGCCAATCGCTAAAAAGTTCGTCGAATTTTTCAGAGCTAAGGCGTTTTTCCGTAGTACCGATTGCGCCATAAGTCAGGGCAGTAATACCAATAAAACGCGGGCGGAAATCATTTAGCCCGAGATCCTGTTTTAAGATTTCGATTGCGTACAACGTTTCACGAGTAGCGATGTCGCCAGCCGCAGTGAAAATGTAATTCGGATTCTCAACACTGGCGAAGCCATAGAGACTGGCGCCGCCATTTTCGTATTGGAACGCAGCATGATTTTTATCAATCCAGCGCGGTTCATCGGTTTTATTAAATGTTGTAAGATTTACAACATTTTCAGAATTCATCATAAAGTCGAAGGCTGCGTCTGCAGAAATGTCGTCAGCCGGGAAAAGACAGTTAACTTTGCCGCTGGGCAGACTCAACAGCGTAGAAATTAGGGCTGGAGTTTGATGTGAAAAACCATTATGGTCTTGGCGCCAGCAGGTACTAGTAGAGAGCAAGTTGGCTGCAGGATATGGGTCGGCGTTTCGCCAACTAACCTCTAGCGATTGCTGCAAAAATTTTGTATGCTGGATAATTTGGGAAGTAATAATATTGAAGAAAGCTTCGTAGCTCGTCATCATAGCTGGTTCGTGGTTACCCAAAATATGTCCCGACATAGCAGCAAAAAGCGTGTTTTCGGAAAGTAGTTCAACTATCTGACCGTTATCGGACTCTGGCAAATCCCACGGTTGTCTCGTGGTGTTCCATAGTCTCGTACTTACATTATAGGCGGCATCAAGTTTGTTGCTAGTGG
This sequence comes from uncultured Candidatus Saccharibacteria bacterium, assembly GCA_947168825.1. Classification (GTDB taxonomy): domain Bacteria; phylum Patescibacteriota; class Saccharimonadia; order Saccharimonadales; family Saccharimonadaceae; genus Nanosyncoccus. Next base: position 16,461 of record CAMVNH010000004.1, on the reverse strand, counting down.
TCTCGTCCGGGGAAAATAGATAGAAGTGACGATTATTAGCAATCTCTTCAGCGATACGTTCACCAATACGTGCAGCGGGCGAGAAAAACTCAGAGCCAGGATTTTTAATTTCAGTGGGAAGCTTAATCATAGAGTGAATCCTTTCGTTTCGTCAAAAAGCTCAGAGAAGTTATAAGATTTTAACCAAGTTTCAAGGATGCTTAATTCGAGAGGATCAGTTTTGGGATTTTTGAGGGGGATTTGGTGAGAAAGATAGTTGCCGGCGATTTTTTGACCCTTAACAAAGCTCGGACCGCCTTCACCTTTTTCGGATCTAAAGATGATAAAATCTCCACGCGAAAAGGTAATAAGTTTATCGGCAAGATTATTCTCATCAGCTAAGATTGGCCGATAGCCGAAGCCACGAATCTGCTCGGACAATTCCCTATCCGATTTACGGCCAGAAATAGTTGGTCCAGAAATTTTGTAACCGTTAAGATGAAGGATGGGAATAACGAGGCCATGCTTATCACTGCTCATAATTTTGCTGAGATTCATGGATGCGAGGGCAGTAGCAGTTTCAAACTCGCCGTCGCCGATCAAGACTGCAATGGTTTTTTCGGGGTGGCCAAGTGCCGAACCGTAGGCAGCACCAAGTGCGTAGCCAAGTTCACCTCCTTCGCAAATCACTCCCGGAGTATATGGGCTAGCATGGGATGGAAAGCCACCTGGCCAGGAAAACTCTCGACAGAGTTTAGCGATTCCCTGGCTATTACGGCTAAGCTCAGGGTCGATTTTCTCGAGATCGCCGTCTATAAAGAGGTTGGCCTGGAGGGCCGGAAAACCATGTCCAGGACCAAGGACAAATTCAAATTTTTTAATGGCTTGTCTAAGGCTAGAGTAGACAACATCAATACCATGACAAGTTCCCCAATGGCCAAGCAGACGAGACTTGATATCTTCGCTCATCAGCGGAGTTTTGAGCAGAAAATTTGACTGTAAAAAAAGCTGCGCTACAACAAGATAATCCGCCGCGCGTACACGTTTTTTTAGAGAAAGATAATCGATGCTGCCCAGCCCGTACATGTATTATATTATACTACTTCGTCGTGACTTTGACCATAGCTGGGCGAATAACCTCGCCTTCGTAGAGATAGCCATCGCGAAGAGTTTCGGAAATAATTTCGATGTTTTCCTTTGCGTCTGGATTTTCTTCCATCATGATAGCATCATGTAGATCTGGGTTAAAAGGTGTATCTTTTTCGGCATTAATTTTTTCGAGCTTCAACTCGCTGAGAGTTTTTTCAAAGGTTTTTTCTAGTGGTTTTAGTTCCGGAGTGGCCTGGATTGCACGAGACATATCGTCCAGAAGTGGCAAAACCTTTTTGATCGTTTCCTGTTTGGCAAAATTAGCGGTCTGAGCTTTTTGCATATCCATTTGCTTGCGGTAATTCTCAAAATCGGCACGAGTGCGCTGGAGATCGTTAGTGAGTTCGGTAATTTGGCTGTCTTTTTTCATTATAAAATTTCCTCCAATGTGTTACCGGCCTGGCGCACGAGAGACATTACGCGACCATAATTTTGACGAGTAGGACCAAGTACGCCAATATAGCTATTGTCTGAATACGGCGAACGGAATCTACTAATAATCAACGAAACTCCAGAAGTTTTGCCAATAGGATTTTCTTGACCAATGAAGATATTTAGCGGTTCGCCAGGGGCAGCTTCACGTAGCCAGGGTTCCAAATTGTCCAAAAGTTTGGCAACCGCCTGGACGCGAGCCGTGTCCGCAAATTCAGGCTGCATGAAAAGGTGCGAAATACCGGCAAGATAAAGCTGGTCACCGATAGTAGCAAGACCAAGATTCCCTGTGAGCTCGACCAGCGAGTCGACGGCTCCACGGATAGCATAATCAGCACGCTCTTGGGAAGAGATACGAATCTGGAGGGCGTGCGCACCGCGCTCGTAGGTCTTGTCCTCGAGAAGTTTAGTCGGATTGCTTTCGGCCAAGGTCATCGTTTCCTGGCTCTCGGTCAGAGAATTGACATAGAGACGATAGCCAGCGTCAGTTGGAATACGGCCAGCAGAAGTATGAGGATGAGTAATAAGACCGGCCTCTTCGAGCTTAGCCATTTCGGCACGGACCGTAGCACTCGAAACGTTAAAAAGTTTAGCTAGTGTGACTGAGCCAACCGGAGCAGCCATTTCGGCGTACTCCTCAATAATAGCAAAGAGAATTTCTTTCTGACGTTTAGTGATGTCCATAGTTTTATTATAGCGTGTTGGCACTCTAGTGTCAAGAGTGCCAACTATTTAATGTGTTATAATTACGGTATGGAAGAAAAGATTATCGCAATAAAAAACTGGCTAGGCACTGGTAGTATCAATGTTTTTGGGCTGCCGATGAGCGGAAAGGACACAGTCGGGGTAAGATTGGCAGAGATGCTGGGAGCAAAATTTTTATCGTCTGGTATGATTATCCGAACAATGGAAGCGGAACAAAAAAGCCACATGACTGATAGCGGGCAACTACTGCCAACGGATATTTTCTATGAATGGGTACTGCCATATTTTGGGCGCAAAGATTTGGAGAATTCGCCGCTGGTCTTATCATCGGTCGGGAGATGGTCTGGCGAAGAGGGTGAGGTGATGCGAGCTGCAGAAAATGGCGGACATCCGATCAAGGCTGTAATACTTTTGAATGTGTCCGAAGCAGAGGTTTTGAAACGTTGGGAAACCGTAAAAGAGGCTGGCAAGCGCGATCTTTCGCATACTACTAGCATAAGGGCTGATGACAAAGACGAGGCGACTTTCCAGACGCGAATTCGCGAATTTAATGAAAAAACTGTACCGGTCCTGAGGACTTATCAGCAGATGGGAATACTAGTGCCAGTGCGTGGAGAAATGAGCCGCGAACAAGTCTTCGAGTCGGTGGTTGACGAGCTATATAAATTTGCTAGCCGTTAATTATCGTCACGTTTCAACATAACCGTGAAGGCTTCGGAAGGAATGTCAACTTTACCGAAGCGCTTCATGCGAGCCTTGCCACGCTTTTGTTTGTTCAAAAGTTTAGCTTTGCGATCGCGATCGCCGGTATGGATCTTAACGGTGACATCTTTTCGATAGGCGCCAATAGTCTCGCGTGCGATAATGCGGGCGCCAATAGCAGCCTGGAGAGCGACTTCAAAACTTTGGCGAGGAATGACCTCTTTTAGTTTTTTGGTGATTTCGCGGCCGATAGCTTCAGCTTCTGACCTATGACACATGATTGCGAGAGCATCGATTTTTTGTCCAGCAACTAGAAAATCAATGCGGACCAAATCTTCAGGACGGTAGTCAGAGAGTTCATAGTTAAACGAGGCGTATCCAGAGGTAGTAGATTTTAACTGATCATAAAAATCGGTAAGTAGGTTTGCCATCGGTGCCTCGAAATCGATAACCGCGCGGTCTTCGATATAGCTGAGATTGGTTTGGCGGCCGCGTTTTTCGACGATAAGATTCAACACATTGCCAATCATATTACTCGGAACGATAATTTCACCTTTGACCCACGGTTCCCTAATTTCTGCGATAGTAGTGGCGTCTGGAAGATCGGCAGCCGACTTTATTTCCAATTCGGTGCCATCATTCATAGTGATTTGATAATTCGTGGATGGATTAGTGATGACAAGGTCAAGATTGAATTCGCGTTCCAAACGTTCTTTGATAATGTCCATATGGAGCAGACCAAGGAAGCCAATACGAAGACCGAAGCCGAGGACTGGTGAATTTTCAGGTTCGAATTGGAGAGCAGAATCGGAGAGGCTTAGTTTCTCAATAGCATCTTTTAGAGTTTTATAGTCTTCGTTTGATACTGGGAAGAAACCGGCGTAGACGAACGGCAGAACGTTTTTATAACCTGGGAGTGGGTCTTTTGCTTGTGCTTTATTTAGTGTAACCGTATCGCCGACTTTTGCTTCGCGGGTAGTTTTTAAATTTGTAACGATATAACCGATTTCGCCTTCGTTTAGGCTTGACTTTGGCGACATTTTTGGAGTAAGGACGCCAACTTCTAAAGCGAGACCAGTTTTTTCTGCGGCCATCATTCTGATTTCGGAATTTTTGTCGAGCTGGCCGTCGAAAATGCGTACATACAAAACCACGCCGCGGTAGTCGTCGAAATAAGAGTCAAAAATTAGAGCACGCAGCCTAGTCGAATTATTTTTCGGATACGTGTCCCTCGGACTTGGTGCGCGTTCTACGATTGCGTCTAGGACCTCGTTGACGTTGAGGCCGGTTTTGGCGGAGACGCCGATGATTTCTTCGCGTTTGCAACCGAGGAGATTAATGAGTTGGTCTTCGACTTTTTCGACATCAGCAGCAGGGAGATCGACTTTATTAATGACTGGAATAATAGTAAGGTTTTGTTCGATAGCAAGATAAACGTTGGCGAGAGTTTGAGCTTGAATACCTTGTGTAGCGTCAACGACAAGAACGGCGGTTTCCACGGCTTGAAGACTGCGGCTAACTTCATAGCTAAAATCGACGTGGCCTGGCGTATCAATCAGATTTAATTCATAACCTTTGTAGTGCATTTGGACTGGAGCGAGTTTAATCGTGATGCCTTTTTCGCGTTCGAGCTCCATACTATCTAAAAGCTGCGACTTCATTTCGCGTTTTTCGACGGTGCCGGTCAATTCCATCATACGATCAGCAAGAGTGGACTTGCCATGATCGATGTGAGCAATGATGCAAAAATTACGGATCTTGTCGGTGTTCATATGATATAATTATACAATATGAAGAAGATTTTGGCAATTTCTGGCGGGGTGGATTCGATGGTGATGCTGGACATGTTTCGAGATGATCCATCGGTCGTGGTGGCGCACTTTGACCACGGCACAAGACCAAGTTCTCGTGATGATGCTAAGTTTGTTGAAAAAGTTGCCGCTCGCTATGGTTTGCCATTTTTTTCTGAACGTGCCGAGTTGGGTCCTGATGCCTCAGAGGAGGCTGCACGTATATCACGATATGAATATTTTGGACGATTAGCTCGAGAGCTTGACGGCGAGATTTACACAGCGCACCATGCAAATGATTTAATAGAAAGCATAGTAATTAACCTGGTGCGAGGGACGGGATGGCGAGGTTTGACACCGTTTGGCAACGTTACCATTCGGCGGCCTTTTTTGGAAAAATCCCCTGTTATTAGTAAGCGTGAGATTTATGAATATGCGGCTTCGCATGGAATTGTTTTCCGACAGGATCCGACCAATACAGACGATAAATATTTACGGAATCGACTACGAATGGTGGTCGCCGAGCTTGATCCTGACGTCTGTTCCGAGCTTTTAAAAATATATCATAACGTGAATAATCTGAAAAAAACTGTCGATGAGGTTTTGGGTGAAATTTTACCTACTGATAGAACGTTTGAGCGGGCGTGGTTTAAGAATCTGGATGATGAGATAGCACTGGAAATTTTGCGGGCGGGATTACTTCGTGCCGGAATTTCAGCAACAAGGCCACAGATTTTGGATTTTTTGCGTGCAATTCGCGAATACCAGTCAGGTAAATTTTTTAACTTACCTGGCGATAGGCTAATACGTTTTACGAAAGAATGTTTCGTGCTATAATAAAATTATGTTACTTCTTGGTTCTGATTTAATCGGCTATCCAATACTGAGTTTGCATATGGGCAGAGAAATTGCAAGAGTGACCGAATTAATTATAGATCCGGAGAGTCTAAAAATTGTGGCGTTTCGAGCGTCTGGATACGAAGATGGAGATATTCTAACGACCGACGATATTCGTGAATTTAGTAATATCGGAATGATTATAGATTCTGGAGATGTTTTCGCGAACCAGGGCGATGTCGTGAGAGTAGATAAAATTTCGGAACTTCGATTCGATATTATAGGACTAAATGTCGTTACGAAAAAAGGGACGAAACTTGGTAAGGCGTCTAACTACATGGTGAACACTAATGATTTCACGGTTCAGCAAATTGTGGTGCAGCGCCCGTTCTTTAAAGCGTTTAACGACCCAGAGCTTTGGGTGGGGAGGAGCGAAATAGTAGAGATTAACGATACGCAGATAATCGTGAAGGATGAAGAAGCGAAAATTAAACAAAAAGTTGCAGAGGATTTTACGCCTGATTTTGTGAATCCGTTTCGGAAACAGCCTGCTTTGCAAGCTCAAAAGAAAATCCCTGACGAGCTAGATACTGAATAAGCTTCTTGTCATCGTATTTTGTGCGTTTTTTGGCGATGATTTTTTGGATTTCCTCTTCGTCGTTGCGAACATTATCCGCTAAAAATTCGTCAATGATAGTTTTTTCGATTCCTTTTTTAGCAAGTTCTAGCTTTAGTTTTTTGACGCTAGAGCCTTTGGCGGCATTTCGATTCTCCAGAAAATAGCGTGCGAATTCATAGTCATTTAGATAATTTTTTTCAATGAGGCGTGTGATGATTTTCTCAATGTCGTTGTCTGAAAAAAGTGGTAATTCCTTAGTCCGTAGGTGATATTTTTCACGATCTTCTTTAGATCGTTCACGGTTACGAATTGCTTGACGATTTTCGGTTTCACGTTTTTTTAACTTACGATTTAGATAGTCATAAGTTTCTTTGATTGAATGTGGTCGCGTTAAAACCCACTCCAAAGTTCGCTGGTATAGTTTTCCGAATTCGGAAGCGTGTTTGTACTCATTTAATTTCTCGGCAGTAATATTCTGACCGACCTTTAGTTTAAAGTCGACGACCTGGGCAAGATCAAGTGAGAATTCGTAATTGTCGTTAATAAAAATATTGGCGCGGTTCTCGCTTCTGACTGCGGGTTTAATGGCAGTAATAGTAAGTTTACTCGATTCTTCGTTGTCGGATGAGAGATTATAGATTTCCATAATTCTTGAACCATTCTTTTAGAACATAGAAATGGCGATCGTCTTCTGCTAGAACTTTTTTGGCGTATTTTTTTCGGAAATCATCAGCTTGTTCTAGTGGAACCCATTTGACTTCCGACACCTCACCGTCATCAAAGTGGAAAGTATCAGGGCGTCCAGTCCAATCAGCCGCATAGCACCAATAGATATTATTATTGCGACACGGAGTAGATTCGACGAATCGAAAATCTTCTGGCTTAAGTTCTGCGCCAACTTCTTCGTAGGCTTCGCGTACGATAGCTTCCATTAATGGCTCACCATATTTGATATGGCCGCCAGCCGAAACATCCCATTTATTAGCATTGCAATCAACGTTGGCTGAACGCTTTTGCCACAATAATTCGATACCAGAATCGGTATGACGATAGATCCAAACTACAGTAGTACCATAGATTAGACCAGAATCGTCGGCTGGGTTACCCAATGCCGAATCATAGACGCCGTCCATAATGCGTTCGCCACGACGATCAAAAAGTTGCCAAAGTTCGTCGTGATGCATATTAAGCCTTGTCAGGTTTCTCGGATTCGTCTTTTGGTTTAGTAGTAGGCTCGGCTAAATCTGGCATGATTTTTTCGCGGACTTTTTGTTCGATTTCAGCCATGAGCTCTGGTTTTTCGACGAATAATTTTTTCACGTTTTCGCGACCCTGACCAAGAGTTTCGCCATTGTATTTCAAGAATGCACCGGATTTCTCAAGAACGCCATTTATGACAGCAAGATCGAGAATGTCACCAGTTTTAGAGATGCCTTCGTTATACATAATATCAAATTCGGCAGTCCTAAAAGGTGCGGCAATTTTGTTCTTTACGACTTTGATCTTTGTCCGGTTACCACTAATATTGTCGCCGTCTTTAATCTGGCCAATACGACGAATATCGATACGCACGGAAGCATAGAATTTAAGAGCGTTACCGCCGGTCGTAGTCTCGGGATTACCAAACATGACACCGATTTTCATACGAATTTGGTTGATGAAAATAACAGTGGCCTTGGACTTACTGATAATGCCGGTAAGTTTGCGCATAGCCTGAGACATGAGACGAGCTTGGAGGCCCATCTGAGCGTCGCCCATGTCGCCGTCAATTTCGGCCTGTGGAACGAGAGCGGCAACGGAGTCCACAATGATCAAATCAACTGCTCCGGAACGGACTAAGGTCTCACAAATTTCGAGGGCCTGTTCGCCGTTATCTGGCTGAGAGATAAGCAAATCTTCAGTCTTGACGCCAATTTTGCGTGCGTAAGCTGGATCGAGGGCGTGCTCCGCGTCGATAAACGCGGCTTGGCCACCTTGCTTCTGGATCTCGGCAATTGCGTGCAAGGCGAGCGTGGTTTTACCAGAAGATTCTGGACCGTAAATTTCGATAATGCGACCCTTAGGATAACCACCGCCAAGCGCGAGGTCGAGGCTCAAAGAACCGGACGGTAAGAGCTCAACGTCGATTTTTTTAGTCTCGCCGAGTTTCATAATCGAGCCGTCACCAAATTGTTTGGTAATCTGAGCAATAGCAAGATTTAAGGCTTCACTTTTCCCACTGACATTTTCTGATTCTGGTTTTTTTGGCATAATGACCTCCTTATATGATATATATTATACCTGATTTTCAAAAGAAATGTTAGACTTCTTTATCGTAGCAAAGAGTCTCAACGTAGTCAAATGCTTAAGTTTTTAAAATTTTTGACAAAAATTTTGGCTTGGACTATACTCGGGGAGTGAAGAATACGAAAAATCTTCGCTTGCGCCGGTTGATTGCATTTCTGGTTGCAATGACTGGAGTTGGCGTCTGGTTAATAGTTAACCCTACAAGCTATGAGCCAGATTATACTTCGCTTGCGGAAAATTCTGCAGACGTGCAAGCGTCTAGTGGTTCCCCGTTGGCGCGAGAAATTTTGGATAAACTGGAAATCAAGGGGCGAGCGCCGAAAACTGGCTACAAACGGAGTGAGCAGTTTTATGCGACATGGCCGAATGTGAATGGGTGCAGCCTTAGACAAATTATTATTCGGCGAGAAGTGGGTGAAAACGCAGTGATGAGTGGTTGCGACGTGGTTGCGGGAAGTTTTATTGAACCATACACAGGAAAGGAATTCGTTGCGACGCAAAAATCGGATTTTTCTAAGGGGATTCAGATTGATCATATCGTGGCATTATCGGATGCGTGGCAAAAAGGTGCGCAACTTTTGAGCGCGGATGAAAGGTATGCGCTGGCGACCGATCCGCTAAACTTAATTGCGGCGGATGCGGAAGCGAACCAACAAAAATCTGATGGCGATGCGGCGACGTGGCTGCCATCGAATAAGGCGTTTCGATGTCAATATGTGGCAAGACAAGTTTCGGTGAAATATAAATATAAGCTCTGGGTAACGGAAGCAGAGTTTCAGGCGATTGCCAGAATTTTGGACACGTGTCCAAATGAGCCGGCGGTTGGAATTTAATTTTCAGGTTTCTTTCAGGTTCGCTAAATATAATGGGGAAAATTAACGAAAGGTAAGATATGTTTAGGAATATGCTAAAAAGGAGTTGGCTTTCGGTCAAGCGCAAGCTTGGTCGGACGGTAATATTAACCTTAATTTTCTTTATGATGGCAAATCTTGTACTGGCGGCGTTCATCATCAAATCCGCCGTGTCAGCACAGATGGATTACGCGAAGTCGACGCTTGGCGGCACGGTCTCGATCCAAGCGGACATGGACACGATTCGTGAAAATCAAAAGGCTGAAATGGAGAAAGGCGGCGATCCGGGCGAAATGTTCAAGGAGATGGACCGGCCTAGTGTAGATGTGGAAACAGCAAACGAAATTGCAGCAACTTATACCGACTATGTCAAGGATTATTCTTACGAAGTTTCGGCTTCTGCGAATGCGAATGGCCTCGAGACGGTTGAGAGTAAGGGACCAAGCGGCGGGACGATGGGATTCCCTGGCTTTGGTAATCAGTCCTCTTCGTCGGATGCAACACTGGACGCGGATATTACAATTTCTGGAATTAATGCCTACGCCTATATAGACGGGGTGGAGAACGAAACGATTACGATCAAAGACGGAACTTATTTTGATGAAAGTTCTGATAATTCCGTGATGGTTTCTTATGAATTTGCCGAGCTAAATTCTTTGAAAGTTGGCGATAAGATCAATCTCAAAAATATCTATTCTGAGGATAAAATTTCGCTGACGATTATCGGAATTTACGATAGTTCTGAGGGGCGAGCGGATGCGAACACGCTATATATGAATACTGAGACGGCGGCAAAATTCTTGAGTGAGGATGACTATAACGACGGAAACTATGATGTAAATAACGTCAATTTTTACATGACAAATTCAGAAAATGCTGACGAGTTTGTAAACAAGATTAGCGAGGAATTTTCGGAGCTTTCTGAGAATAACCTAAAGGTCGCGGTCGATACATCTGAATATGATAGCATCGCTAGCTCAGTAGAATCAGTTGGTGGTTTTGCAAACACAATTTTAATCATCGTGATTATCGCGACAATCATCATAATTACGCTAATCGTAACCATAAACGTAAAAGATCGTCGATATGAAATCGGAGTTTTGATGTCGCTTGGAGCAAGCAAGAAAAACATCATCGGACAGATCGTGACAGAGCTTCTAGTTGTGGGGACCCTGGGTTTTGCTCTAGCAAGCGTAACCGGAACTATCTTTGCCGGTACACTCGGAGATATGATTCTGGAAAACCAGACCACTGCTGCTAGCGAAAAATCTGAGCGAAACTTTGGCAGACCGGAGTCTTCTGGAATGTCTGGGCCGATGAGTGGTAACTCGCGTGGTGACGCTCCAGACTTCTCTAGTATGTCAAATATGAAAGAGGTGATGCAGACAGGGCGCAACGAGAACACGGTCGAACTCGACATTAATGCGCAGCCGGTCGATTATCTACTGCTATTTGTAACTGGATACTTAGTTATCATCCTCGCGTTAATTGTACCGTCAGCTGGAATTATGCGCTACCAACCAAAAGAAATTTTAGCAGGAAAGGAGTAGAAAATGTCTACGAAGAAAAATACTTTGACGATTGAAAATCTTTCATATAGTTACCGAAACGGTGAGCACGAACAGAAAGTGCTAGACAACATTAACACAAAGTTTGAAGCTGGTAAAGTCTATGCGATTGTGGGAGAATCTGGGTCTGGAAAAACGACGTTCCTTAGCCTGGTTTCAGCACTTGATAAATTGCAGGATGGCGATATCAAATTCAACTCAAAGAGCTTGAGAGAAATTACCGGACAGGAGTTTCGACTAAAATACGTGAACATCGTTTTTCAGAGCTACAACTTGATCAAATACATGACAGCGGCGGAAAATGTCGAAGTGGCTTCGGATTTTGACGGTCGGAAGGTTGACCCAAACAAGTATCTCGAGAAAGTGGGAATTACCGCCGAGGAGGGGAAGAGGCTGGTCGGTAAACTTTCTGGCGGACAACAGCAACGCGTGGCGATTGCGCGAGCGCTGGCTTCAAACTCGCCAATCATTATGGCGGACGAGCCGACCGGAAATTTGGACGAAGACACCGAAGAAAAAATCATTGAGATTTTCCGCGATTTGGCACATAAAAATAATAAAATTGTAATCATCGTGACTCATTCGCGACAAGTAGCAAAAAAGGCAGACAGAGTGCTGACGCTGAGGCGCGGAAAGCTGAGCTAGAATCTGCCGATTTTCTCCTAGAAATTTCCGAGCAGTAATTATCGGCTAATTATGATATAATTTTTAGTTAGCTAAATTATGCACGTCATATTCGGATTGTTCTTCATACTCATATGAAGACTGGATGCCCTTCATATAAACCTCGCGATTATCAATATCGGAAGTTAAGGCTTTTTCTAAAAGTGTTTTAATTTCGAGATCATTGATAGGCGAGCGTTCCATCGCTGATAAATATTCTTCTTTTTCTACTTTTGACCAGTCTACACATTTACCCAATTTTTTCTTTAAAATCTGATCAAGCCAGATTCTAGTTGCCCGACCATTTCCCTCACGAAACGGATGCGCCACATTCATTTCAACATATTTTTTAATTATTTCATCATAATTATCATCCGGTAAGTTGTCGATAGTTTTCAAAGTGTCATTTAGATACATTGCCGGCGCAAAACGAAAATTACCCTTAGCTAAATCAATGTCGCGAATCTTTCCCGCAAAATCAAAAACATCTTGAAAAAGAAATTGATGAATTTGTTTTAGCCCCTCAGTAGTTCCAACTTCAAATTCGTTAATTTTTCCACTATCATAAAGTTCAATAGCGCGTTTTTTGCTCTGAAGTTCTTCGTTTCCCATATCTATATTATAGCAAAAAACATGCTATAATAAAAGCATCGAAAATCCGCCAGGTAGTGATGGATATGCTCGTGTAGGGGCTTTTATGATATAACAACAGATTGGAATCTTATAATCCTAAATCAACCTAAATTTTATATCCCATTCTCTCTTAAAATTAAACTACCAAAACCAAAATGGAAAAACATAACAATTTTTATTCCTAAATCAAATGTTTTATAATGATACCATGCAAAATAAAAGAAAAAGTGGAATTTTCATTGCGCCGGGGCGCAAACCTTGGCCTCACGAACTGCGAGTGGCAGAAATTCTTTCTTTGGCCGGACATTATATTGAGTTCTTAGAAGAAGGAAATTTACATACTGCAGATATAAAATTGGATGGTATAGAATACGAAATAAAATCTCCAGAATCTTTTAATTCAAATACCTTTGAACATAAATTAAAAGATGCCACAAAACAATCGCCAAATTTGATCATTGATACTTCTCGTATGAAAAAAGTCCGAGATTTAAAAGTCCGTAACTTTCTCGTTAATCAGATGCGCAAACAAAAACAGATAAAACGTATGATTATGGTAACAAAACGTGGCCAAATTATTGATATTTCTTCGCTAATTTGATATAATAAAGATATCGAAGTTCTTGCAGGGCGCAGTATGTGCCGAGCGCAAGAGCTTCTTTTTATGCTATAATATTATCGAAAGTCCGTCAGGCAACGCTGGATTGCGTAGGTTCGGGGCTTTCTTTTTTCACTAAGCTTTCTTCCATCTTTTCAGAGTCGGAAAGATCTTAGTGCAATACTCCTTCATTTGCTCATTAGTCATTCCAGCTTGCTCTCCAAATTGAGAGCATTTTTCAATATATTCCTCCATTGAACACTTATCGATGAATTCGCCATCTTTAAAGCACCATTTACAATAGTCAGTATTTACGCTGCCATCCTTTTCGGTGGCATACATGTCCTCTGAAGTTAGTGGCATTGCGCAACTTTGACAAATTTTAACATTATTCATTTTAATCCTTCTATTATCTTATCTAAATTATAAACCAAAATATGTTATAATTATACCTATAATAACAGATAGAAAGGTTGGTTTTGAATTTAAAGATTGGAATTGTGGGGTTGCCGAATGTGGGGAAGTCGACGCTATTCAACGCACTGACAAACGCAGGGGCTTTGGCGGCAAACTATCCGTTTGCGACGATTGAGCCGAATGTGGGTATCGTGCCGGTACCGGACGAGCGCATAGACAAACTCGCGGAAATGTATAAAAGCGCAAAAGTAATCCCAGCAACGGTCGAATTTGTCGACATTGCCGGCCTAATAGGCGGGGCGTCAAAAGGCGAAGGTTTAGGAAATAAATTCCTAGCCAATATCCGGGAATGTCAAATCATCTGCCACGTTGTGCGAGCGTTTGAAAACGACGACATTATGCACGTAGCTAAAAACGCAAACGAAGCGGCAGCAATTAACCCGAAAGCAGACATCGAAATCATAAACACCGAACTAGAGTTGGCGGACCTTGAGACTCGCGAAAAAGTTGCAGCGAAACGGAAAAAAGACGCGGCAGACGAACAAATTCCATATCTAACCGAAAAACCCGTGATCTACATGTTCAACGTAGACGAATCAGGCTTGACCGACGAGGCAAGAAAGGCAGAACTCAGAGCCTTGGTAGAGCCGGCGCAGGCAGTTTTCGTAAACGCAAAGCTAGAAGAAGAAATGTCTGGAATGAGCCACGACGAAAAAATGGAATTCTTGAAATCTTACGGCGTATCCGAAGACGCGCTCGGCGAGCTAATCAAAGCAGCCTATAGAACACTGGGATTACAAAGCTTTTTGACCGCGGGAGAAAAAGAGACGCGAGCTTGGACGATCAAGCGGGGCGCAACGGCACCGGAAGCGGCTGGCACGATCCATACCGATTTTCAGCGTGGATTTATCGCGGCGCAAGTCTGTTCCTACGACGATCTAGTGCGATTGGGGTCAGAAAAAGCGGTGCGCGAAGCCGGTCTAATGCGAACTGAAGGCAAAGACTACGTCATGCAAGACGGCGACGTGGTTGAATTCCGCTTCAACGTTTAGTCGGTAATTTCAAACCAAGTCTCTAGCTCCTGGGGTTCGCCAGTAACGCTGGCAGCAGCCAAAATAGGAGAGGGAAGATGCTTACCTTTCAATTTCCTGCCCAGTACCTCCATGAAACATTCAGCTGCAAAAGTCATCTGACGGTGCTTCTCCTCCGTAATCGCTTCGAGTGGAGAACCGCACTTTTTATTCTTACGATATTTAACCTCAGTAAAATAAACGTGATCCTTCGTCGCGGAAACAATGTCAATCTCGTAGTACTTAGTCTTATAATTACGTGCGAGTATCTTATGACCTTCGCGCTCAAGATACTCGGCGACAATCTGCTCAGCCCGATTCCCTTTCTTAGTAGTGCAATCATGACAGCTTGCCAAATCCTGGATCGGCTTAAAGCCGCGGCGATGTTCGGGGCAGGGGCCGTAAAGCTCTAGAGCCCGTTTATGTCCAGCAGTGCCATAGCCGACATGTTTCTCGAAACCATACTCGGGGTACTTCTCGGCAAGCTCAATCATATACCTGTCGCGTGCAACTTTCGCGAGAATACTGGCAGCAGAAACCTCTTTGACCTTGTCGTCGGCTTTCTTTAAAACCGTAACTTTCCCTTCATGCTCCGTGCCCTTAAGAAAATTCTGAATACCATCAATAACAATCTCCGTAAAATCCTCGGACGAAATCTGATAAACAGCACGCCTGGCCGCAAGCTTCAGCGCCTCGCTAAGACCGACTTCATCAATCTCACGAGACGTAACCCAGCCAAGAGCAAAAGCTTTGGCCTTCTTACGGATTTCAGCTTCGAGCTTTTCACGTTTTTTGGCGGAGAGTTTTTTCGAATCTTTGAGCTCATTCTGCCAGAGTTCGGATGCGATTTCTTGGTCGTTTTCATCGTAACGAGAGTTCAAAACACAGGCGCCGATGACGAGTGGGCCGGCCCAGGGACCGCGTCCAACTTCGTCGATGCCGAGGATTAGTTTTGTGGTCATGGTGATTCTATTTTACTACATGACAGAGTGTCTGCGGCGGTTTTTTGATGGTTTTTCTTGTTTGCTTATTTTGATTGCTGTCTTGCCTTATTCCGCGGCGACTCCGTCGCCGCAAAGGGAGGCGGAACTGAGGCAAAGGCTAGCGCGGCCACTAACGACTGACGCACCTAATAGACTGCCCGAAGTACTTGTCGCTGAAGTCCTGCGAGGCGACGTACGACGTATCCAGGTACATGCTGTACGCGTTGTCGTAGCTGTACACCGTACTAGACCAGAAGAAGCCGCTGCTACTAACGCCGCTCTGACCGCTGGCGTCGACGTAGCCAGAGAGGGCGAAGTTAGGGCCGTAACTTGGGTTGGTCAGTTGGGTGTACATAGTGGTGTCATTGCCGTATGTGTCTGTACCGCCATAAGCCTGATAAAGAGCGGCAAAGTCTCCGTTTACGAGATTGGTAGCAGAGCCTGGAGTAGTAACGTCGGTAGTGCCAGTAGTGGAGTTATTGCCTGATGTTGGGAGACGCCAACCTTTAGGGCAGATGGAGACGAGAGTATTGTTGTTTCGTACTGTCATATCTGTACCGAAAGCATCAGTTAGTACTCCGGTTCCCGGGTTTGATTCTGCGCCTCTACCAGTACCAGCGGTAGCGGTACGCCAGGAGTAATAGTTGCCTACTTTGTAGCCTAGGCTGGTGGTAGTTTTATTGCTACCACCAGCTACTGGGTCGTACATTTCTTCTGTATCGTTTTTAGTAGAATTAGTGAACGGAGTTCTACTAGATGGTAATGTATAGCTAGATACTTTTACGCCATCAAGGTCTGAATCTGAAGCACTAAGGACTGCTCCGGCAGGAAGGGCTAGGTTCTCCGTCATCCAGCATTTGCCGTCTGCGAGTTTCTTCACGGTGTAGGATACTTGTCCAGCACGATCGTCTAGGAGGGTGGTGGTTGGGATACCGGTACGGGAACCACTGTCATAAGCTGATTTAGTTAGGGTGGTTGTTTCGCCTGCGGATGGGGTTGGGATATTTGAGTCTGTACAGATATCATGGGTCATTTGTTGCATCTTAGTGATAGTGAAGAAAGTTGGTGGCAATGCATACTCATACGCATTCGTCAAGGTCTTACTGTAGCCTAGCTTGGAGATGGAGATAGAGACGTTGTAGGTAGTGTAGGAGGATTGGGAAGGAGCAGAGCAAGTGA
>CAMVNH010000003.1 GCA_947168825.1 uncultured Candidatus Saccharibacteria bacterium | reverse complement strand
TAAGCAGATGGGTCACTAGGAGTGCAGGTTGCCACCAACATTTTCTCTTCCTTTCTATATCTTTTTGCCGCCCTTTTTCCTTATTCCGCGGCGGCTCCGTCGCCGCAAAGGGAGGCAAGGCTGCGAAGCGCGGGGGCACTACCGAGCCAAGCAGCGGACTGGAAATCCGGTGTACTTGTAGCTGTAGTTCTGCGGGAGGACGCGCGACGTATCCAGGCGCAGGTTATACGCGTAGGCGTAATTGTACACCGTACTAGACCAGAAGTTGCCGGCGCCCCCGAGGCGGCGACCGCTGGTGCTGATGAGGCCACTGAGCGATAAATTAGGACCATACGAGGTACCGGTCATCTGGGCGTACATAGTGGTGTCTGAACCTTCTGTACCTGTACCACCATAAGCCTGGTAAAGAGCGGCAAAGTCTCCGTTTACGAGATTGGTAGCAGAGCCTGGAGTAGTAACGTCGGTAGTGCCAGTAGTGGAGTAACCGCCTGATGTTGGGAGACGCCAGCCTTTAGGGCAGATGGAGACGAGAGTATTGATGTTTTGTGCTGTCATAGGTCTACCGAAAGCATCAGTTGGCGCTCCGTTTGATTCTGAGCCTCTACCATTACCAGCGGTAGCAGTACGCCAGGAGTAGTAGTTGCCGGTTTTGTAGCCTCTTGGGTCGTTTGTAGTATTAGTATAGTCGCTGTTCATAGCCTCGATATCGTAGGCTGGGTCGTTTACAAATGGGGTTCTGCTAGATGGAATGGTATAGCTGGACACCACAGTCCCATCAAGATCGGAATCAGATGCAGTCAGGACTGCTCCAGCAGGCAAAGCTAGGTTCTCCGTCATCCAGCATTTGCCATCTGCGAGTTTCTTTACTGTGTAGGATACTTGTCCAGCACGATCGTCTAGGAGGGTGGTGGTTGGGATGCCGGTACGGGAACCAGAAGCCCAAGTAGAGGCGGTAAGGGCAGTGGTTTCATTTGCAACTGGGGTAGGGAGCTTAGCATCGGTACAAATATCATGGGTCATTTGTTGCATCTTGGTAATGGTGAAGAAAGCAGGGGTTGGGTTGATATACTCATACGCATTCGTCAGGGTCTTGCTGTAACCTAGCTTGGAGATAGAGATAGAGACATTGTAGGTGGTGTAGGAGGATTGGGAAGGAGCAGAGCAAGTGATGATGAGGTTGCCGTTAGTGCTATCTAGGCTAGGGGTAGGGGAGGTACAGGCACTTGATCCGATAGTAACACTAATAGTACCTAGGAAGGAAGAGAGTTCGGATGTGGTAGGGGAAGAGAGACCTGGGTAGAGGCCAGTGTTAATTGTGATAGTTTGTCCAGCAGAGAGACCGTTCTGGGAGGTTGGGGAGATGGTAGGGTCGGTAGAGGAAGTACTAGGGGTGTTTCCTTCGGCGAGTGCAGTGTAGACTACGGTATTAGTATAGGTGCCGCTTGGGAGAGCGGTACTGGCGTTTACGGCATAGTAGACGTCTACGCTATTAGTGCTAGAAGTAGCTGGGGTGGTATTAGTGTAGAAGAGGTCTTCGGTACCGTATTCTGGGACGGCGCGCCAGACTGCTTGTCCGCCAGCGGCTTCTGTAGGGGCGGCATCGTTATCAGTGTAGGTAGTGCTAGTATCTGTACTGTTAGCTCGGCTAACGGTGTAGCCCCAAGTGTTGGTAGCTAGTCTAACTGGCGTATTAATGGTTCCAGTACTAGGCGAGAGATAGTAACCTGTACTGGAACCATTAATAAGCCCGTTGGACGGGGTAGCGCTAGGGAGGGCTGGAGAATCACCGCTATGGTCTATAGTGCTGACGTAGAGCTTGTAGCCTAGCGTGGTGTTAGTACTAATAGTGAGGCTGTCTTTTCCTACTTTGTAGACTCCGTCTGGGGTGGAGTTTAATGTGAGGTTAATGTTGCCGGAGTTACTAATGTTGGCATAGTAGGTGCCGGCAGCGGCATCGGAACGGGTAACGGGAGCGAAGTGAGAAGAGGAGAGGTAGGAGATAGTGAAGGCGAATAAGAAGACTGCGAGAGCTTTAAAGGTTGCTAATAGTTGCCCCCCCCCAGCGGCAAAGTTATGCACAGGTTTGATGCTAGGGCTGTGGACAAGGTTATATCTCGTAGAAATCATAAGCTTATTATAGTACGTTGAGAATTTTGATGCAAGTGTTTTTTTAATTTTCTAGTAATTTTGCAAGGCGTTCTTTGAAGCCCTGCTGAGGCATGCCGTCAAGAGTGTCAAGGGCGACACGCAAGAGCCCAAAAGCAGTAACGAAAGAGTGGTCAACTTCGGTGTCGGTGGCATTTTCAATTCCAGGCAAATCGGAAGCGTCGACTAGATGGATAAGCGGACGGCGCGAAAAAGGTAAATCTACATACCAATCAGAAGTGGCAAGTTCTTCCTGAATCTCCATGAGGCCGGCACCGCCACCACAAAGTAGGATTTTATTCGGATAGACCTCCATGAGTGGAAAATCTTCCAGAGCAAGCTGCACACCAGAAGTCCAAACTACGAGATTTTTTTGGATGGCTTTTTCGAGTTTGCTGGCGATTTTACCTTCGGCTTTTTCGGGATTTAATTTTAGGTCTTCTGCAGTGTCATAGTCTACGCCCAACGTTTCCGCAATTTGATGAGTAAAGCTGCGGCCGCCGATGCTAAACATTTTTGTGCCTTCGACGCCGCCGTCATCAACAATAGCAATATCAGTAGTGCCGCCACCGATGTCCATAACGATGGCAGAAAAATTACTATCAAGATCGTCACCGAGACAAGCACGGCAAACCGCAAACGGTTCTACCGCAACGGCTAAGAGGTCGAGATTTAGCTCGGCGCAAACTTTCTCGATAGCAGAAATATGCACGAGAGGTGCGAAGGCGGTATAGAACTGGATGGTAAGGTCTGTACCCTTGAAGCCGATGGGGTTACTAATTTTATAGCCATCAATACTAAGGCTAACAATCGCGGAGTTAATTAGTCTCACCTCGACATCGGGATTATTAGTTTCAAGCGCAACTTCTTTTCTGGCTTTTTCGCCAGCTTTTTCTTGAACGCGTTTGATGATTAGATGCATCTCTTGTTCAGAGAGCGGCTTATTTCCGTCCTTTCTGCGATAATGAACAGTGGAAGTGTTGCCCTTAATTAATTCACCAGCAATACCAACTACGGCAGTTTTTGTGCGAACTTTGGCCTGATCCTCAGCCTCGATCAGAGCTTTTTCACAAACGGCAGTAACGGCGCTAATGTCAGCGATCGCTCCAGCATACATGTTGGCGCCCTGTTGATGAGCCTTGCCAACACCGATAATTTTCAGGGTATTATCTTTGTTTGGCTTTGCAATTAAAGCTTTTACAAATTCAGTACCAATATCGAGCGCGAGGATAGCATCATCATCGTAATGCGGGTCGTCATGATTATCTGGTATGACTTTTTTGATGATGTTCATGGTTTCATTATAGCACATGGCACACAAAGATGATAGAATAGGACTATGAAGATTTTAGGGATTGATCCAGGGACTGGAATTTGCGGATTTGGAGTGATAGAAATTAGCAAAAACAATAAAGTGAAAATGCTGGATAACGGCGTAATTACGACGCCGGCGCATACGCCGCTGCCAGATAGATTGTTGGATATTTATCAGTCGATGCACGAGATAGTCGAGCAGGATAAGCCCGATCTAATTTCAATTGAAAAATTATTCTTTACTAAAAATATCACAACGGGGATTTCGGTTGCGGAGGCGCGCGGAATCTGTCTACTCGTGGCTCGGCAGAATAACTTGCCGATTTTTGAGTATACGCCGAATGAAATTAAGAAAGCGCTAACTGGGTATGGTAATGCCGACAAGAAGCAGATGCAGGAAATGGTACGATTACATCTTGGGCTAGAAACGGCGCCGAAGCCAGATGATGCAGCCGATGCGCTAGCGGCAGCGATTACTCATTCTTTAAATATTCGTGGTACAATGTAAATATGATTGCACATATTCAAGGTGAGGTGGTTGAAAAATTTGCGGGAGCGGTGATTGTTGATGTAAACGGCGTTGGTTACGAAGTGTCACTCTCGAATATTGATTTTGATGATACAAACTTAAATGAGAAAAGAAAATTTTATACTTATCATTCAGTGCGCGAAAACGCAGAGGAGCTTTACGGTTTTTCCAGTCTAGCGGCGAAAAAGTTATTCGAACTACTAATCGGAGTACAGGGCGTTGGTCCAAAAGCGGCAATGGCGATTTTATCACTTGCAGCACCAGAGGAAGTAAGAAACGCAATCGCAAATACTGATGCGGCATTTGTGGCGAAGGCCTCGGGAGTAGGCAAGAAAACTGCGGAGCGGGTGATTGTGGATCTACGCGATAAGGTTGGTACACCTTCGCATTATGGCGCGACAGAGGTTACCGGGATTTCTGTACCGGTGGCCGGCAAGAGTGATGAAGCGTTGGATGCGCTAATTGCACTTGGTTTCCCATTAAAAGAAGCCACGGCCGCATTGGCGACCGTGGATGCTTCCCTGTCCGTCGAGGAACGAATCCGCGAGGCGCTAAAAAATCGCTAGTAATTCGTGGCACGAATTTCAAAGAATGCCTGTGGATGGTCGCAGGCTGGGCAGACTTCTGGAGCCTCTTCACCAACGAAAATGTAGCCGCAGTTGCGGCATTTCCAAACCGTGACTTTGTCAGATTTAAAGACAACATCGTCCTCGACATTTTTCAGTAATTTTTGATAACGCTCTTCGTGTTCTTTTTCGATGTTGCCAATCATCTCGAACTTGTCTGCGATATCATCAAAGCCTTCGGCACGGGCATCCTCAGCGAAGCGCTTATACATATCGGTATATTCATAATCTTCACCAGCGATAGCATCTTTTAAATTTTCGGTCGTGTCTGGCACGGTGCCATCATGCAGGATTTTAAACCAAATTTTAGCATGCTCTTTTTCGTTGCTCGCAGTCTCATCAAAGATGCTGGCGATTTGTTCGAAGCCATCTTTTTTTGCTTTACTTGCATAGTATTGATATTTGGTATAAGCCTGAGCCTCGCCAGCAAAAGCTGCTTCGAGGTTTTTCTTAGTTTTTGAGCTATTAAAATCTGTAGCCATAATTCTCCTTTTTTTAATTATATCATTCGTTGACATATTTAATCAAAGTTGTGCGTAAATCTTTCGCTGGCAAAACAAACTTATCCTTTACTGTTTGCGGGGCAAGGGCATGTTTAAAACCTAGCTTTTTGGCCTCGGCAATACGTTGGTCCGGGCGAAAAGCAGAGCGAATCTCGCCACCGAGCCCAACTTCGCCAAAAACTACATAATCTTCAGAGAGTTTTTTGCCGGCAGCGGCAGAAGCGATGGCCATGCAGATTGCAAGATCAGCAGCAGAATCTTGAAGTTTAATACCGCCAACAACGTTAATGAAGATATCCTTATCATCAAGTTTTAATTTTGTACGACGTTCAATAACGGCAATCAGTAAATTGAGGCGGTTCAGGTCAAAACCAGAAGCGGTACGTTTTGGGTAACCGAAATTAGACCTCGTAACTAGGGCTTGAATTTCAACGAGGAGAGGTCTCGCTCCCTCCATAGTCGCAAGGATAATTGATCCGTCGGTATTTTGGCGTTCAGCGAGAAGAGCAGCAGATGGGTTCTGAACTTCTTTCAAGCCCTGCTCATTCATCTCGAAAATCGCTACCTCATTAGTGCCGCCGAAGCGGTTTTTGACGGCGCGGACAGTTTTGAATCCACCATAACGATCGCCCTCAAAGTTGAGGACTACGTCAACTAGATGCTCTAAAATTTTTGGACCGGCGAGAGTACCATCTTTCGTAACGTGACCAACAATCACCACAGCTGTATCGGTTGCCTTGGCGGCGCGAATGATTAAATTGCCACAATTGTTGACCTGCGAAACAGTGCCTGGGGCGGAAGAAATTTCGGCGAGACTGAGAGTCTGAATTGAATCAACAATGACGAGCTTGAATTTTCCACTTTCGATAGTTTTTGCAATGTCATTGCCAGATGTACTACTTGCGAAGAAGAGTTGATCCGATTCGGCGCCGAGGCGCTTAGCCCGAAGTTTGACTTGACCGGCTGATTCCTCGCCAGAGATGTATAAAACTGGCGCAGTTTTACTGATTTCGGCACAGATTTGCATGAGGAGAGTGGATTTACCGATACCAGGTTGACCGGAAAGTAGCGAGACCGAGCCCTGCAAAATACCACCACCAAGTACAGTATTTAGATCTTTGAACTCGGTTTTTAGGCGAGCTTTGGCGTCAGAAGGCTCAATATTTTTGATACCATCGACTTTCAATTCGCGACCAGAAACTTGACCTTTTGCAATAGCAGACTTTGCGGAGGCCTCGTCTTCGATAATTTGCTCAACTAGTGAATTCCAGGTGCCGCAATTTTCGCATCTTCCAGCCCATTTGGCAAAAGTTTTGCCACAATTATTGCAAACAAAGTTGGTTTTTCTAGCCACGAATTACCTCATCGACAATACCGTAGTCTTTAGCTTCGTCGGCGGACATCCAATGATCACGATCCATATCTTTCTCGACCTGAGCGAGTGTTTTGCCAGTATTCTTGGCAAAAATTTCAGCGAGGCGTTTCTTCAAGAAAATACCTTCTTTTAGCATAATCTCTTGATCAGTAATCTTGCCTTCGGTGCCAGAGGATGGCTGATGTATCATGACACGAGAATTTTCGAGCACACAGCGTTTACCTTTTGCGCCACAACTCAAAAGCATAGCTCCCATAGAGGCTTGGAGGCCAATGCCGATGGTTTGGACATCCGGCTCAATATAATTCATAGTGTCGATAATTGCGAGGCCATCGTATACGGATCCACCAGGAGAGTTAATATAAAGTTTAATATCTTTTTTCGGATCTTCATGTGCGAGAAAGAGTAGTTGTGCTACCACAAGGTTTGCGGTATGACTATTTACTTCTTCGCCAAGGAAAATGATACGATCGTTTAGTAGGCGCGAGTAAATATCATAAGCGCGCTCACCCTTAGCAGTTTCCTCAACTACGGTTGGTACGAGATAGTTCTTAGTTGTCATTAATTCTCCTTTCATTTTTACTATTCGAATTCATCTTACTATCTAATTCTTCACCACGCAAAATACTGTTATTATACTCATCAACTTTAGCATTATACTCATCAACTTTTTGGGAAAGTTCGCTGTATAAATCTTCGAGTGCGACCTGAGCTTGCACGAGCTCATTTCGACGAGAGTTGAAAACATAGTCGGAAGTAAAGCAACCGACCGTATCGGCGCAGCTATTGAATTCAGATATTTCTTTCTCGAGGCTTGCAGATTTTTCTTCATAATCAAGCTGCAGCTCATCAAGGTCTGTCTGCAAAGTTTTGAGATCATTAGATAAAGCTTGGAACTGTGCATCTAGCTTCTCAAAAGGCAGACGATAATGTTCATAAAAATTGACAAGTTCATCTTGATTTTTGAAATATTTAGCGTAATGTTTTTCTAATACTTCTGGTAAATCTTTAACTTCGGTCGCAAAACGAGAATGAAGCTCCTCGACTAGCTCATCTTCGCTGTAGGTCTCAAGCTGTTTTTTAAAATTTGCGTTATGTTGCTCACTGTTATAAACTTCAAGAATAGCTTTTTCGAGTTGTTGCCGCTCGAAAACATTCAGATGAGCCCAAACGGCATGCATAAGCTCGTGCGCAGCGGTCGATTCTTTGATGCCGGCAAGTTCATCAGAATCAACATTGTAGATATGGATTTCACCATTATGATAACAACCGAGCGTGGAAATTTCGACATCATGACTATTGCAGTTAACATTAAAAGTATCACGGTCCTCAACATTTGGCTTAGTGCCACCGAAGATAAATTTAGCGTAATTAGTTAAGCCGATATCTTCTGCGATTTGGCTAATTTCAGCCGGGGTGCTATAAGTAATATTATTAAAAGTATAGCCAAAGAAAGCGATAATCTTGTCCATAAAGAAACCAGCAGCAACGAGTGTGGCGGTGGCAATAAGTCCAAGGATGAGATTCCGAGATTTTCTGGCCATTTTATTCCTTTCCGACACTTAATTCTAACTCGCCTTTTCTTGATAGCTTGACTGTAATAATATCACCTTCTTTTAGTTTGCCAGAAATAATATCGTCAGAAATTAGAGCTTCAAGATTGTCTTCAATTGCGCGACGAAGTGGGCGAGCGCCGTTTTTCGGATCGTAACCGATTTTGATAAGATGCCTTTTGACTTCCGGTGTGATTTTGAGGCCAAGAGACTTAGTCGCGAGGCGCTTCTTCAAATCTTCAAGCATAGTGTCAAAAATCTGCTCAACCTGTTTTTCGGTTAGGGAGTGAAAGACGAGCACAGCATCAAGACGGTTGATTAGTTCTGGGCGCATATTCTTCTTTAAGGCGCGCATAGCCGCTTCTTTCTGAAGTGCATATTCGGCGTCACGGTTTTTTTTGTCGCGCTTGGTTTTAGCGGTAAAACCAAAGTTGTCTTCATTGTACATGGCTTCGGAACCGAGATTCGAAGTTAGGATAACAATCGTGTTATTGAATTTAATTTTGTTTCCCTGGCCATCAGTGAGGACACCGTCTTCGAGAATCTGAAGAAGGAGGTTAAAGACGTCTGGATGAGCTTTTTCGATTTCGTCAAACAAGACAACTGAGTATGGTCTGCGACGAATCGCCTCAGTAAGTTTACCGCCATCGTCGTAGCCAACGTAACCAGCTGGAGCACCAACGAGGCGCGAAACATTATGTTTCTCGCCAAACTCGGACATGTCAATCTTAAAGAGTGCGTTTTCGCCACCGAAGACCTCGCGCGCAATCACACGAGCGAGCTCGGTTTTACCGACACCAGTTGGTCCCATAAAGAGGAAGGAGCCAATCGGACGATTCGGATTGGCAATACCAGAACGACCGCGACGAATAGCTTTCGCAACGGCATGAACCGCCTCATCTTGACCAATGATAGCCTTATCGATATGACCTTCGAGCTTGGTAAGTAATTCTAGTTCAGAACCGTGAACTTTGCTAACTGGGATACCAGTCTTTAAGGAAACAGCCTTAGCTAAGTTTTCTTCAGTGAGCTTTGGCGTAACTTCTTTATCGGCGCCGGATTTTTCTAGCTTTTTTAACTCTTTTTTAACTTTTTCGAGATTAGTTTTATAAAGTGCAGCCTTTTCATAGTCCTGCGCTTCAGCAGCCTCAACAACCTTTTCATCGAGAGATTTTTCTTCGATTTTTAGCTTTTTGTACTTTCCACCGTCTTTCTTGTCGGCGGCAACTTTGGCAATAGCGGAAGCTTCATCAATAATATCGATAACTTTGTCCGGCATATAGCGATCATTAATGTAGCGACGAGACATATTGATAGCGGTTTCGAGAATCTCGTCAGGAATTTCTACGCCATGATGTCTCTCGTAATGTTTTTTGATGCCTTTTAGAATTCGCAAAGTAACGGTCGGGCTTGGCTCCTCGACCATAACAGTCTGGAAACGACGCGAGAGGGCCTTATCTTTTTCAATGTTTTTACGATATTCGTCGAGAGTAGTAGCGCCAATGAGGTGGATTTGACCACGAGCAAGAGCGGGTTTCAAAATGTTCGCCGCATCCATAGTACCTTCGGAAGATCCAGCGCCAGCGAGGAGATGTAGCTCGTCGATAAAGAGGATAACTTCTGGATTTTCCATAGCTTCATCGATGACGCCTTTAATACGCTCTTCAAATTCACCTCGAAACTTCGTTCCAGCAACCATAGCAGAAAGATCGATCTGATAAATATGCTTATCTATCAGGAGGCCGGGGACCTCGTTTTTAGCAATGCGACTAGCTAGACCTTCGACAATCGCAGTTTTGCCGACGCCGGCTTCACCAATTAAGACTGGGTTCGATTTTGTACGACGACAAAGTACGGTAATCGTGCGCTCGATTTCGGCGTCACGACCGATAACTGTGTCTAATTTGCCAGCTTTGGCCATATTGGTCAAATCTTGGCCATATCGGGAAAGCCACTTCAATTTCGGTCGACTGATGTATTTTTGTCTTTCTGCCTCGTTTTTTGCGGCGCTGGTCTGTTCCTCTATTAGCCTGTCAATCTGACTAATCAACTCGGCGATATCCACCTTTAAGTGTTTTAAAATAGCAACGGCTCTAGAGCTAGGCTGCATCACGATGGCATAAAGAATATGCTCGGTCCCAACTACGTCGCTACCCTGTTCCTGGGCATAGTTTGCAGCCATACGCAAAGTTAAAACCGTAGCCTCGGAAAGTGACATCATAGCCATCGAGGCATCCTGCTTAACTTCTTGGGCTGGACGTCCTAAACTTTTTTCAACCTCTTTTAGGTCTACTCCTTCATCCCTCAAGATTCTGGCGCCAGTGGAAGTATCCTGATCGAGAATACCCATCATCAGGTGCTCAGTCCCCATATAGCCATTATTATAAGTTTTCGCGAAAAAGTCAGATTTCTGAATTGCAAAACGTGCATTTTCAGAAAGATGACTCATAATTTCGTTAAATTCGTCTTGCATAACCCCATTATAACAAATTAGCACTCTAAATGCAAGAGTGCTAATTTACTAAATTAGGCTCTGGTACCAAAGACTGAGTTCTTCTAGAATATAGGGGTCAGCGTCGTCGCCACGCAGGGTTTTTCCGGTAGATTGTAAATTCTGAAGGGCCTTTAAAAATCCTGGTGCATGGCGGTTGAGGCGTTCGGTGCGGAATTTTTCCCAAGCCGTGGTTTCCTGCTCGGTCATGATTTCCGGAAAATTACGTCCTTTATAGTGAAGGAAAATTTCTGGTAGACGTTTGTCCTTAAACGGCGGGTGGAAGTTCTTCAGTTTAGTACTATCGGCGTTTCGAACAGCCTCGACGCGAACACGATCTACATCCTCAAGAAAACCATCATAGAGGGCGTTCTCGGCGTCGATGGGTTTTGCATATTCTGGTTCTGGACGGTTTTTAACTTGGGAAATAAATTCCGGGTGGTTAAGCAGTTTTTGAAGATTTTCTTCTACTACGGCTTTTTCAAGCCCAATTTTTTGCCAACCGTTCTCAATGTCTAGCACGCCAATAGGTGCGACAGCCGGGCATTTGTTCGGCGCAAGCTCTTTTACTATGGGAAAATAGGTCTCGTTTTTTTCAAGCTTCTCAACGTCGTAACGCAAATCATAAACGAGGATACTACCGTTTTTTCCTGGCGCTATAGGATAGACAACCGAAGCCTTATTGAACTCGGACGGATACTCGCCACAGGCATAAACGAATGGTCGAGGATGGTCCAGATTTACAAGTTTTATGACCTGTTTTTTGTCACGCATGGTAAATAAATATTCATACAGTTTTGGTTGTTTATCATGAATGAGTTTAGTAACACTAATTAAAGCTTCAACATCAGAAAGTGCATCGTGTGCATGAGTATGCTCAATATTATTAAGCTTCGTAATTAGTTCGAGGCGATTCGTTGGAGTGCCATCACTACGGAATGGCCACTCTATGCCTTCTGGTCTAAGAGCACGCGTAAGTCGCACAACATCTAGTAAGTCCCAACGGCTACGTCCATCCTTCCACTGCCATTCATAAGGGTCATAAAAATTGCGCCAGAAAGTGGCACGCATGAACTCATCGTCGAAACGCACTGAGTTGTAGCCAATCGCAACGGTATTAGGTGTAAAAATTTCATTCGAGACAAAATCGCAAAATTCGCGCTCGGATAGACCGTCCAGTCGAGTTTGCTGAGGAGTGATTTTTGTAACCATGATAGCTTCTGGCGAAGGGAGAGTATCTTCATCTAGCTTTACGAGTAAATTGACCGGCTCACCAAGTTGGTTAAACTCCAGGTCTGTGCGAATCCCGGCGAACTGCATAATACGATCGTCGCGCGGATTAAGTCCGGAGGTCTCAAGATCGTAAAAGAAAAAAGTTTGTGCCATAGGTTTATTCTAGCATTTTTACCCAATAAAAAATACCCCCGCAAATGCGGGGGATAGAGGTTTATAGATAAGCTTCGCAAGAAGCCTGGATCTTAGCCAGTGCTTTGTCTCTGGCTTTCTCCAGGTTTTCGTAAGCCTGGAAAATCTGAACGTCGAGCGAACGAGAGATCTCGCTGCTATTTCGTCCTTCCTCGATATCATCGACCCTGCCAAACTCCTTAGGGAAGCCAGGCTGATAGCCTAGCTCTTCGTGAAGAGCCTCGATATAGTCGCCATATTCAGCGTCGAGCTTCTTCATTAAATCGTCGTGAACGCCCTTTTTAACTTTATCGCATACACCGTTTAGATATTCAAAGCGGCACATATTGATAAAGCCGGCGCTTGCCCATGAAATGACAAAGAACGTTAGAGCAGCACCAATAGTAACGAAAGCAGCTGCTAAGATACTGGGGCCACGGCCATCTTCTTGGTTTGCTGTCAATTGGATAATTCCGAGACCGGATTCACTAGTCAGCATAAAGAAGAAAATTAGTGATGCGATGCTACACAATATATTAAGTAGGCTATCGCTAAGACGCTCTTCCAGTTCGCCCGAGTCGGACACCTTTACGGATAGGAATGCTACCGTCCAGATAACAAACAGCATTAACGGAGCTACTACAAACCAATAGTTAAAATTATTCATATTCCACCTCCTATATGAATATACCTGAGTCGCCCTATTGCAGACCCACTCTTTGTATTATAGCATACTTTCCTGAAAAAGTCAATGGCTTATGCTAATTATTGGCGGAGCCGTAGTAAACCTCGTTTATCTTTGAAGAAATTTCGCTGAGTTCCGAATTCAAAGTAGAAAGCTTGTCGTCATCGATAGCCATAACGACGAACTTGAGAGGTGAATTTTTTCCACCACAAATTTCTTGTGTGTCCCCATAGGCAAGCTCGCCAGGAATACTGAGTTCGCGAACGCCGCCGATTTTCATACCGATAACACCCTGATCCCAACCTTCGATGAGACCAACACTAGCCGAAAGCGGCGCGTTGAGCGAAGTAGGATTGTCTTCGTCGTTAAATGAGGAGTCAAAGACTGATTCGTCAGCACACCAACCAATATAGTAGGCGAAATAATCGGTGTCGCCGTCTTTGAGCTCGCGACCAGTTCCCTCTTTGAGGTCCTTAGTTTTCAGACCGTCATTATTGATAGAGGTGGCATTATAGGCTTTGACGCGAGAAGTGTATGACTTCATCGTGTCGAAATACTTCTTCGAGAGTTCGTTGCCGTAATCGTTGATTTCGCTCTGTTTGGCTGAGTATTCGTCCTCAAGAGCGGTTAGCTCCTCGTTATTAATTTTGGAGGAGGTTTTCTGCAAATCACCAATTACCACGGTAGCGACGTAGGCAGCAATAGTTGAGCCAAGCAGAATAACGGCAATAACAATAATAAAGATTCTTTGTTTTAGAGACGTTTTCAATTCTTTTTCCGGCATATTACCTCCTTATTAAACGATTTCAGCTTGATAATTTTTCGTTACTGATGATTCGACTTTTTTCATTATATCAGAGATTTCTTCGGCATTCAAGGTGTGGTCTAGGCTGGAGAAAGTAAGTTTAAAGGAGAGGTTTTTTACTTCTGCTTCGGCCTGGTATATTGATACCGGTTCAACACTGTAGATAACACATTTTTCCGACAATGCGTTTTCAATATTCTTTTTGAGGTCTTCAAATTTGGTTTTTAACTCTACTTTTAGCGTAATATCACGCGAGACTGACGGGAAGCGACTGAACTTTAGGTCCTTTTGGTTCGTTTTTGGCAAAATCTCTAGTAATTTTTCTAGATTTAGCTCAAAGAGGCTAATAGTCTGATCAATCTTTAGGGCCTTTAGAACTCTAGCTTTAACCTCGCCAAGAGCGCAAATGTCGTTTAATTCAGCAGAATGACGAGGCTCAAGATATGGAAAATCTTTGCTTGCCTTGAATTCAGAGAAGTCAATATCGTTAAGTCCAAGGTCATTTAACATGGCAACTAAGTAGGCTTTTGCTTGGTAGAAATCGCCAGTGGTTACGAAAGCGAGATAGGTATGCATCTCTGGAACATTCTCCGAATTTAGGCCGTAAGATTTTTTGGTGATTTGATTAATTTCGTAAATAGAGAAATCTCGGTAGCCAGCTTTTAGGTTCATTGCGGTTTTTTCAAGCAGGCTCGGGGCTAGAGTTTGACGAAAACGCTGTAAATCCGGAGAGATTGAGTTGACGATTTCGTAGCTGTCATTCGGATCCTCGCCAACGGTTTCTTGGAGCTTCTGGTTCACAAACGAGTAAGTTAGCACTTCATGAGCAGAGAGTCTGTCGGAAAGAACGCCACGGAGACGGTTTTTGAGAGCCAAAAGCTCATCAATATGTGCGCCGATAAACGGACGTTTTGCAAAATCGAGTGGGATATTATCGTAACCGAGCAAGCGCCCTACTTCCTCAATAATATCTTCTTTGATATGGATATCGGTACGCCAGAGTGGCGCCTTAATAGTGAATTCTCCTTCAACTAAGAAGCCAACATTTTCAAGCGTTTTAGTGACCAACTCGGAGTCATACGAGGTGCCGAGGAGCGAGTTGATATCTTCTAGGGAGAGTGAGATCTTTGGTTGCTCTGGTCGAGCTGGGAAACAATCTGCTACCTCAAGTGCATTACCGCCTAACATTTTGACTGCAGTAGCAAGCACCGGCATAGTCTGACTGGCTGGCTGACCTTTCGTAAAGCGGGTAATCGCTTCAGAGAAAATGCCGTGTTTCATCTGGGTTTTTCGCAGATGGTAAAGGGAAAAGGTAGCACTTTCTAGAATGATATGCTTAGTGTTCTCATCGATTTCGGTATTCTTGCCGCCCATAGCACCAGCTAATGCAACCGGGACATCATTACTCGTAATCAGAATGTCGTTCTCGTCACACTCGATAGTTTTACTGTCGAGGAGCTCAAGATTCTCACCATTTTTTGCGGCGCGGATAATGATTTTTGGCTGATTAGTGCCACCGACTTTTACAAATTTGTCATAATCAAAAGCGTGGAGTGGCTGACCAGTTTTTAACATTAGAATATTAGTAATGTCGACGATAGGCGAAATTCCACGCATGTCAGCCTTGGCCAAGAACACGTCATCGCTCGTCAGATATTTAGAATGTGGGGCGTCGCTGAACTGCATCACAGCACATGAATAACGCTGGCAAAGTTTCTCATCTTCGATTTGAATCTCAAGATTTTTGTCGTTTAGATCCAAGCTACTCATGCTTGGTTCATTAAATTTTACGCCTAGAATACCGGCAACCTCACGTGCGAAGCCAATTAGTCCAAAACAATCTGGGCGATGAGTAAGCGATTTATTTTCAATATCGAGAATAATGTCATTTAAGTCGAAGGCTTCGGCAAAAGTTGTACCGGGTTTTGCGTTTGTTGGATCGATTTCGACGATGCCAGAATGATCATCACCGAGCGCAAGTTCGTCCAGGCCAGCGAGCATGCCGTGAGACTCGTAGCCGCGAAGTTTGCGAGAGTCGATTTTAAATTCGTCGTCAGTGCCATAGGTTGCTGGGACGATGGCCCCAGGGGCAATCCAAACCGCAAACATACCGGCGCGTACGTTTGGTGCACCGCAAACTACCTGAATTGGATCTTTTCCGGCGTCAATCTGACAAAGGTGTAGATGGGTATCTGGGATTGGCTCTGCGGAAAGAACTTTAACGATATAAATATTTTCGAATTTTTTGCCCCAGTCTTCGCTACCTTCGACTTCGACCAGTCTAGAACCGATTAGACGAATTAATTCGTCAGTTTCGACTTCAACGGGTACTAATTTTTTAATTTCGTTCAGGCTAATTTTCATCTTAAAATTCCTCCAAAAATTCTAACTTACCAGATTCAAAATAACGAACATCAGTCAAGCCGTATTTCAACATGGCAAGTCGGTCGATGCCACCACCCCAAGCAAAACCTTTGTATTTATCTGGGTCGATACCAGCAGTTTTCAAAACATTAGGATGAATCATGCCACAGCCAAGCATTTCTAACCAGCCATCACCTTTACCTCCAAGTGATTTTGGCTTTTCGATGAGAAGTTCTAGGCTTGGCTCGGTGAACGGGAAGTAGCCAGGTTGGGTCTTGATTTTTAAATCTTGACCGTAATAAGTTTCAAATAGGCTTTTTAGGACACCAAGCATCTGGCCCATAGTTGCATCTTTAGAGACGAAAACCCCTTCGCACTGATAGAATGTGTGTTCATGGGTCGCGTCAACATCTTCGTTTCTAAACACGCGGCCTGGAATCACTACGGCAATTTGACCGCCAGCTTCAAGGTCGGATTTATAGCGCGTAAGAGCCCGGTACTGCATAGTGGAAGTATGAGCCGGAGGGATAAAACCTTCTCTGGTACGGAAGGTATCGTAACCATCACGAGCCGGATGGCCTTCTGGGAAGTTTAGGCTTTCGAACATATGGAACTCATCGTCGAGTTGACGAGCTTCCATAATATTGAAGCCCATACGAGAATAAATATCGAGGACATGGCTAAGCTCAGTCATTAGTGGATGTTTACTTCCCTGTTTGATTTCTGGAATTTTTTCATTCGGAGCGCTTGGAGCAGTAATATCGATTGGTTCAATATTTTCAGATTCCGCAGCCTCTTCGGCAGACTTAAGCCGTTTTTCTAATTCTTGACGTTTTTTATTAAGCTCTATGCCAAAAGTCTTGCGCTCTTCTGGTGCAATAGTTTTGATTTTGGCATACTCGGCATTTAAGGCCTTTAATTCTTTCTTGATTTCCTCGACTGTTGACATAAAAATATTATACCACAAAAATAGTACCCCCGGAAGAGAGTACTATTTTTGTTTCTAATGTGTGGTTATTTTTTCTTATCGCAAGCTTTGCAGCATTCGCCAGAAAGTCTACCAGCGACATCAGAAATTGCGAAGCCGATAATACCGCCAAGTACTGGGAATACCCAGTAAGTAACGAGTGCAAGGGCTACGCCACCGAGAACGGTACCAAAGGTATCGCCGCTAGTTGGTAGAATTTGGTACATTAAGGCAACTGCTGGATTCAAAGCAAAGTTATTCTGAAGGCCTACGAAGTTTGAAGAAACAACGATGGCGAATAACAATGCGATACAGGCCCCAGTCGCAACAATGGTAGCAAAAGTGAGTGGGCTCTTTTTGTAGGCAAGCGCTCGAGCGAAGAAGAACGCTAGCATAATAGCACCAACAAATTCAATCATGGTGACTACCCAGAACTGACCGCCTTCAATTTCAGACATAGAAGGAAGTTCGACAGCACCTTCTCCAGCTAAACGGAAAGCGTTAGTAATAAGCAAACCGAACCAAGCACCGAGGATCTGTGAGAGTATATAGAGTACACCACGGATAGCGGATACGCGGCGAGAAGCCATCATACCAGCGGTGATGATTGGGTTAAGGTTGGCACCAGACAAACCATAAACTGCAGCGGTAATCGCCAAAAGGCCAAACATGACGTAGAGTGGCTGATAGATACCGAGAGTTAAGAGAATGATGGTGAGGAGCATAGTACCGACGACCTCGCCGATAATTGCACCATAAATACGAGGACTCTTGAAAATTGTTAAAATATTTTCTTTTTCGTCGCATTTGCGGGCGAAAAAGCCTTTGAATGGGTTGCCAGCAGTCGTAACTTCCTCGCGAGTTTCAACTTTTGCGGTCTTGCTTTCAGTCTTCTTGACTTCTTTGACTTTGGCGCTAGCTGGCTTTGAAGACTTTTTTGCGTTTGTCTTCTTTGACTTAGTATTAGCCATTTAACCTCCTTTAATTTGATATTAGATTCATTATAGCACAAGTGTGGTATAATTATCAAAGAACTTTTTTCCAAAAATAAAATTAGGAGGTAAAATGGGAGTCATCGTTTCGAAAGACCAAGATCAGAATTCGAAGTTGGCTGAAAGAATTAATGCTGATTTGCGTGAGCGTGCCCAGAGAAACGGCAGCGCTGGTGGGGTCGGGAAAGATTTAAAAAATAAAAAGGACCCAGATTTAGTCGAAGATTCTGACTATGCACGCGACCTAAAAAAGACTAATAAATTCTCCTGGATTTGGGCGGTATTAGTTGTGCTAGCGCTAATTTCATTAGTTGTGATTGCGCTAATTTAGCACTGACATGATATAATGTTAGGTAGTATGGCAAGGTTGTTTACTGCTGGACAAAGAAAAATCATTGTAAGGATTTTACTGAACATTTTAGTACTTGTATCTGGGGCGATTTTTGTGACTTGGTTTCTAGAATATCGCTATTTTATGCACGACGCTAATGAGGCTTGGAACTTTGTATTTGATAGACCGAGAGTGTTTTTGTTCAATGCATTTTTAGTGCTACTAACATTAGGGGTACTATACATGATGTCATGGAGATCGTTTACGGCGATTTCAGTGTCATGGGCTTTTATAATTATCGTTACTTATATACATATCAATAAATTCGCTTCTCGCGGGACCCCACTACTACCGGAAGATTTCCAGTTAGCGGATCAAGCTGGTGCGTTGGTAGGATTTATCGATATTTGGTCGCTTGTTAGGATGATACTTGCGACTATAATAGTTCTAGTAATAGGGGGATTTTTAGACCAAAAAACTTCCCGATGGCTAAAAATTGAAATCCCAGGAAATCTACCTTTCTGGTTAAAAAAATTATGGATTCCGAGAGTGGCCATAGCGGTTATTCTGGCTGGGATTTTTATGGTCTCTACAGATTTCATTAGAAATCATGCTGGAACCGCATATGAACGTATAGATTTTTTGAATACGAAGCTAACGGCTTGGAATCAGAACCGTAATTACGATGAGAACGGATTCATATTAGGATTCCTATATAACTGGAAAAAAGTTTCTTTGGAAGAACCGGAGGATTATAGCGCAGAAAAAATTTCTGAAATTTGGAGTCGTTACGAAGAGAAAAGGACCGTAGATGTCGCAAGAAAAAGTTTGTCGGACTCTGGATATAACTTAGTAATTATTCTGGATGAGTCTTTTTATGATCCGGAACTTTTGAAGGAATACTATCACATTACCGGTGGGGATGTGACGCCAAATTGGCATAAAATTGCGAAAAAATATCCAAGCGGATTCATGTACTCGACGGATTATGGCGGCGGGACAGCAAATATAGAGTACGAGGTATTTACTGGGCTAACGAATTTTTGGGCCGATACAGTACCATACACTGACATTTTTCCAAAGCTTAAATCCGTACCGAGCATAGCAAGTTACGCGAAGAAGAATGGCTATAAAGCAACTGCATTACATCCGTATAACGGTGGGATGTATAAGCGGAATATCGCGCTTAAAGTCGAAGGATATGATGAATTTTTGGATGTGCTAAGTTTTGATTTTACGGAACACGATGACGACTCGCAATATGTAAACGATAAATCTGCGTATGCACAAACATTAAAGACCCTGCGCGAAAAAGAGGGGCCGCAAATGATTGAGCTAGTGACGATGCAGAATCACCTACCATATCATTATGATAATTATTATACCCACGATTTTACGGTGACAGATGTTGATGACCAAAATAACCGAGAAGCTATAGAAACCTATTTACAGTCGCTCCATAATTCCGATAAATATCTCGGTGAGTTTTTGGCAGAATTAGATAATTATGAAGAGCCGACAGTGGTATTATTCTTTGGCGACCATAGTCCTGGAGTTTTTGCGCGTGCTAATACTAGCGACGATGCCCGCGTGCGGAATCTTACGCAACTAACTCCATACTTTATTTACACTAATTTTGATTATAATTATGCTGGAGTAAACTATGGTGCGGCGGAGAATTTGCCCGCAAAAATTAAAAAAATGAGTTTACCGACAACAACGCCAAACTGTTTAGCAAACACATTATCGAATACTTTAAATTTAAAGAAGCCAACTTTAGGGTATTTACTAGACGACGTATGTAAAACAGAGCCGATTCTCTCGGCGCGTTATCTAGACAATGTCAATAGTGACCAAGTAATCTCCGATTACGGGCTCGTGGTTTACGATATACTAGGCGGATCTCAATTTTGGAAATAGCGGAGCCAGCGGTGGAATAATTTGATCCGAAGACTTAAAAACGGCTTCGACTTTTTCGGAAGCTTCAGGTAAGAAAGGTTTTAAAAGATAGTTCGCATTCATTAAATCTGAGACCAGACTCTCAAGGAGGGATTTTAGCTCTTCGTTTTTTCCTTCCTTGGCTAGAGCCCAAGGCTTAGTGTCGTCAATGCGCTTGTTGATGGCTTGAATTTTTGCCCAAGCATAATCAAAAGCGCGGCTGAAACAGAAGTTATCCATGAGATTATTATACTCTTCGTCAATGGACGGGCAAAAATCTGCAAGGCCGTTTAGATTCTGTTTTTTACACATAGTAGCTAAGCGTTGGACTAAATTACCGAAATCATTAGCTAATTCGTTATTGTAAGCCTCTTCAAATTTCTCATCAGTATAGTCAGAATCTAGAAAAGTATCGGCGTGCCTAAGGAAGTAATAACGGAAGGCTGAAAGGCCGTGACGACTAAGCACATCGAGTGGATCAACTACGTTGCCGATGGACTTACTCATTTTGGCGCCATCTACGAGAACAAAACCATGAGAAAGAAGCGTTTTTGGTAAAGGCAGCCCTAGACCAAGTAACATTGCCGGCCAAATAATTGCATGGAACCTAAGGATGTCTTTGCCGACGATTTGAACGTTCGCTGGCCAAAAATCAGAAATGTCCTGCTCAGGGTAACCGAGCACTGTAATATAGTTGGCGAGTGCATCCATCCAGACATACATCACCTGATTTTCATCACCGGGGACTGGTATACCCCAAGTCAAATGCTCTCTCGGACGGGAAATTGAAACGTCAGGAGAATCTTCAAGTAATTTGAGAATTTCTTTTTTGCGAAAATCTGGCAAAATTTTCATTTCATCGGTTTCGATGGCAGTTTTAATCTTGTCCTTAAAATCAGCGATGCGAAGATAGTAGTTTTCTTCAGAGATTTTTTCGTAAGGTTTTTTGTGGTCTGGGCAGATTCCGTCGTTTTCGTCGTATTCCTTTTGAGTCACGAAGCCCTCACATCCTTCACAGTACCAACCTTCGTAGCTATCTTTATAAATATGGTCTTCTAGCCTATGCCAAATTTCTTGAAGCCGACGTTCATGGTCCTGATCGGTAGTACGGATAAAGTCAGTAGGCTCAACCCCTAACTTTGTAATGAATTGTTGAAATTTTTTGGAATTTTCAGATACATAATCTTCAACCGGAATATTCAGCTCTTTTGCCTTTTTAAAAATCTTATTACCATGCTCGTCAGTACCGACCTGGAGACGAACTTCGTCACCCTGCTGAGTTCGATAGCGCGCATAGGTATCAGCCAGAAGATAATCTATGGCATGACCAAGATGAGGTGTACCGTTAACATAAGGTATGGCTGTGGTAATATAGGTTTTTTGCATGGTATTATTTTACAACAGAAACATACTTTTGGCAAGAAAAGGCGCGGACTCAGAGAGGAAGTCCGCGCGTATAATGTTGGCCTAGGAAGGCCAGCGAAAAATCAAGGTGATACCAATAGCAATGATGTATCCCCAAAAAGCAGCTGCGCCAGCTACGAAAATTGCTATTAGCGTTTCAAACTGTTTTGCGCTAATATTATAGTCCACAATTTTATCAGAATCACATACAATAGATGTCCCTTTATAAAAAGAGGCCATAGAGAAGAAAGTAGCTAAAGCCACTCGGCCAACAAAGAAGATATTGAAATCTGTAAGGTAGAGTAAAATTACAAAGGCAATAATACTGAGACTGGACACAACTCTTAGTGCTAACATGATATTTCGCTTCGACTGAAGACCGCTAAAAAATGCAGTCACAATGCCTACGAAAAGTGTAGCCCAAATAAAGAATACCATTAAACCACCTCCTAAAGTACAAACAATAGTTATCCTTTTATTATATCACAGCTTTTTAAAAAAATCAAGCCACTTATGCTAGTGGCTTGATTTTTTGGGAGGAATATCTATTTATTGCGTTCGGCAATAATATCCTGAGCTACGTTTGGTGGTACTTCTTCGTAAGCGAAGAGCTCCATAGATGAGGCGGCACGACCCTGTGACATGCTACGGAGGTCAGAAGTGTAACCAAAGAGATTTGCGAGTGGACAGAAGGCTTTGATGAGCTTAGCTCCACCGTTCAAATCTTCCATCTCATCGATGCGACCACGGCGAGAGTTAATATCGCCAATGACATCACCCATGAACTCTTCTGGGGTAGTAATTTCAAGCTTCATAACTGGCTCAAGAAGTACTGGGTTTGCATTCTTAATACCTTCGCGAGTTGCAAGGGAGCCAGCAAGTTTGAAGGCGAGCTCGGAGGAGTCGACATCGTGGTAGGAACCATCGTAAAGGGTGGCTTTAACATCGACAACTGGGTAACCAGCAATAACGCCGCCATTCAAGGTTTCTTCAACACCTTGCTGGACTGGTTTTCTGTATTCCTGAGGAACGACACCACCTTTAATCTGATCGATGAATTCGAAGCCTTTACCAACTTCATTTGGCTCAAACTTAATCCAGACATCACCGTACTGACCACGACCACCGGACTGTTTGACATGTTTACCCTGAGCCTCAGCGGTACCGCGAATAGTTTCACGATAGGCGACTTGAGGTGCACCGGTATTAGCTTCAACACCGTGCTCCTTATTCAAGCGGTCAATAATAATCTCGAGGTGGAGCTCACCCATACCAGAGATAATAGTCTGACCAGTCTCTTCGTCGGTGTGTACGCGGAAGGTTGGATCTTCTTCGGCAAGTTTGGACAAACCAAGGGCCATCTTTTCCTGGTCGGATTTAGTCTTAGGCTCAACAGCAATGGATACTGGAGGGTCTGGGAATTCGATACTTTCTAGGTGAATTGGGTGGGCTGGATCACAGAGTGTGGTACCAGTAGTAGTGTCTTTGAGGCCGACTACAGCAGCAATGTCGCCAGCAGTGACTTCGGAAATTTCTTCACGGTTGTTTGCAAACATGCGGACGATACGACCAACACGCTCTTTATTTCCAGTAGTAGCGTTTAGAATATAAGAACCGGATTTGAGTACGCCAGCATAGACACGGATGAAGATTAATTTACCAACGAATGGGTCGGTAGCAATCTTAAACGCAAGGGCAGTAAGAGGTTCTTTGTCGTCAGCTTTCCTGATGATCTCTTCGCCGGTCTTAGGGTCTGTGCCTACAGTCTGGCCCTGGTCACGGTCGAGTGGAGATGGAAGGTAGTCGGTCATGAGATCGAGAACTTTTTCGACGATTACACCACGACCATCACCACCAGTAACCAAGAAGAAGTCGCCATCAAGAACACGTTTTCTAAGAGCACGCTTTAGCTCCTCCTGAGAGATAGCCTCTTCACCATTTTCAAAGAATTTTTCCATGAGCTCTTCATCAGCTGCAACTGCCTCTTCAACGAGAACGGAACGAGCATTTTTGGCTTTTTCGAGCATATCGGCTGGAATTTCGCCGACGGTAAGTTCGTGGTCAGCGTAATCTTTGTAGGTATAAGCTTTCATGTCGACAAGATCGACTACGCCGCAAATATCTTTTTCGAAACCGATAGGGAGATGAATCGCGACAGCATTTTTGCTAAGGCGTTTATGAATACTCTCTAGAGACTTGTAAAAATCGCCACCAATCTGGTTAATTTTGTTAACGAAACAGATACGAGGAATGCCGTATTTTGTAGCCTGGCGCCAAACAGTCTCAGACTGAGCCTCGACACCCATCTTACCATCAAAGACCACGACGGCGCCATCAAGAACGCGAAGAGAGCGTTCTACCTCGGCGGTAAAATCGATGTGGCCCGGGGTATCGATGATATTAATCTGGTGACCTTTCCAATGTGCGGTAACGGCAGCAGAGGTAATCGTGATACCACGCTCTTTTTCCTGCTCCATCCAGTCAGTTTCGGCACCACCGGTGCCACCTTTCACAAGGTCAATTTTATGTTTTAGGCCAGTGCGATAAAGAATCGCCTCGGAAGTGGTAGTTTTACCCGCGTCAATATGGGCGATAATGCCGATATTACGGAGTTTGCTTAAATCGTTTGCCATATGCTCCTTTTTATTGCAATAAAAATTTAGTACTTTTCTATATTGTAGCATACTCTCCCCGTTTTTGGCAAGAAAAAGGACCCGCATTTTAGCGAGTCCCTACAAAGAAAATTATTATAGTCTGACGTCGTAGCCGTCATCAAGACTCCTGATGTAGCAAATCTCGGCTTTACCCCTGCCGGTATGTCGATCTGAAATGTAACCCAGAAACCGCTCGTCGCAATATTTTTCGACTTGCTGCTTAGTCTCTCCGTCCACTACGAACAGGACGTCGAATGGAATTTTTTCCGAATGTTGCTCGAAAAATTCTTCCGGATCCTGTACTGGGACCGTAATAATATCACCAGAGGAGTCATAAACCTTAAACTCCTCTCTAGTCATATTAAACAGTTGAGCGACCTTTCTGATTTGATAGTCATGATACAAATGATTTTTTGCTATCAATTCATCCACCTCCATTTAATGTACTATGTCTACGAGCATATCTTCTTATTGTATCACAGGTGGAAC
Organism: uncultured Candidatus Saccharibacteria bacterium; assembly: GCA_947168825.1. Taxonomy (GTDB): domain Bacteria; phylum Patescibacteriota; class Saccharimonadia; order Saccharimonadales; family Saccharimonadaceae; genus Nanosyncoccus. The sequence continues at coordinate 76,610 of CAMVNH010000003.1, read as the reverse complement.
AAAAAGTCAATACCGGGTCGTTACCTGTCGGTGATCTTCTGGCGCAAGATTGGCTGGACGGCGGCAGGGTTGGCCTTTCCCTGGCTGGCTTTCATGACCTGGCCAACGAGGAAGCCGAGGACTTTTTCCTGACCGTTCTTGAAATCTTCAATCGCCTTGGCGCAGGCTGGATCCTGCAAAACTTGGTCAACGATAGCCTCGAGGGCTGACGAGTCATTTTCCTGCAAGACGTTCAACTCTTTGGCGATGGTTCTAGCATCTCTGGTTTTCATCTGTGGGTCAAAAAGATGCAGAAAGACGTCTTTGGCGCCGGTGGAGCTGAGTTCGGCTTTTTCGGTCATTTCGGCGAGATCATCAAGCTGCTTTGCAGTCGGAAGGTCATTTAGGTACTCTGCAGACTTTTCCTCGGCAAGCAGAACGCTGGCGAACCAGTTAGAAACACGCTTTGCGTCTTTGACCTCGGCGAGTTTTTGCATTAATGCTGGGTAATCGAGCAAGATTTCTAAAGTATCGTCAGCAATTTTACCGGCAAATTTCTCGCGGTAGTCGGATGGCATGAGCGGGAAGTTCTCGAGTTGTTTGGCGATAAATTCGGCGCTGAGATTTAGCGGCGGAAGGTCTGGCTCAGGCATATAACGATAATCTTTAGCCTCTTCCTTGCTGCGCTGACCAGTAGTTTCGCCTGTGGCGTCGTTCCAACCACGAGTCTCCTGGACTACTTTTTCTCCTTTGTCTAATAACTTGGCCTGACGCTTAACCTCATATTCGACAGCACGCTCAACGCTGCGGAAACTATTGAGATTTTTGACTTCGGTACGAGTGCCAAGCGGTTCGCCAGGTTTCGCTAGCGAAGTATTGACGTCGAAACGCATATTGCCATTATAGAGGTCACCATTTGTCACTCCGGCAAAGCACATCAAACGCCAGAGAGCTTTACAATAATCATGGGCATCTTTAGCAGAATGGATATCTGGCATAGAGACAATTTCCAAGAGAGGAGTATCGACGCGGTTTAAATCTACTAGCGAATAGGTGTCAAAATGGGTCAACTTACCAGCATCACCTTCGAGATGAGCGTGTTCAATACGGACTTTTTTGCCATCCGGAAGTTCAACGTAGCCTTCACCAATGATTGGATGATAGAACTGAGTAATCTGGTAACCTTTTGGTGAATCTGGGTAAAAATAGTGTTTGCGGTCAAAGCGAGATTGGCCATTGATCTTGCAATTCATAGCGCGACCAGCACGAATAGCAAAGTTAATCGCTTCGCCGTTCAACCGCGGAAGCATGCCAGGGAGAGCGTAGTCAACTGGAGAAACGCAGGAATTTGGCTCTTTGCCGCGAGCGTCATTGTCGACTTCACTAAAAAGCTTGGTCTTAGTAGCGAGCTGGACGTGACATTCGATACCGATAGTAATTTCATATTTCATATTAGATAGCTCCTAAATCTTTTAAGGCTTTTTTAAAGGTAGAGAGGGCGTGGACGGCTTGGTTATAGCTGATTTCGAAACCATGTTCATGGGCAATCTGATTGCGAAGCTTGTGCGCATACCAAACGGAGTTAAGCTCAGAAAAGCGGCTACCAACTTTTTTTAGACGCTCCCCCATAGTCTTTCCTAAGACGCCCATCTCGTTCATAGCCTTATCGAGTAACTTATCGGCCTCGATAACGGCGGCAGCATAAGAGGCTTTGTTGTCGCGGCTGAGCGAATTTTCGATTTTTAACCAAGCTACTTGGTATTTTTCAACGTCAAAAGTATAGGACTTTTTCGACGAAAGATTAACTGCGATGAAGACGAAGACCGCGACAATCAGAATTGCGATGAGTAAAAATAACAGGGACGCATCCATTAAGCTAGCTCCTTTGCAAAGGCGAGGATATTCTTATCACTTCTCCTCGGGCCAATAAGCTGCAAGCCGAGAGAAAGACCGTCTTTAGTCTCGCCGACAGGAAGCGATAGGCTCGGTAGGCCAGCAAGGTTAATCGGCACGCTCATGACATCCTCGAGGTACATGGAGACTGGGTCATTAACCTTCTCGCCAAGTTTAAAGGCTGGGTTCGGCGCGACTGGAGTAAGAATGAAGTCGCACTTCTCAAAAGCTTTGCTGTATTCTTCAATAATTTTAGTGCGTGCCTTTTGGGCTTTAAGATAATAGGCATCATAGAAACCAGAAGAAAGAACAAAGTTACCAATCATGATGCGGCGCTTATTCTCTGGCATGAAGCCGTCGTTTCTAGTTTTGCTATAGACGTCTGCGAGGTCTTTAGCGTCGTCACTACGATAAGCGTAGCGTATACCATCATAGCGGCTAAGATTGCTACTAACCTCGGCAGGGACAATAATATAATAGACTGCGAGGGCGTATTTTAAGGTAGGCATATCGAGCTCGACTATTTCACAACCTTTGGACTCTAGCTTTTTGACCTCAGACTTAAGGGCTTCGCGAATTTCAGGTGCGACCTTATCGTTGTCGAAATCTTTAATCACGCCAATTCTCTTTACATCTTTAGCTGGTGTCTGGTTGTAGTAATCTGGAAGAGTAGTCATGTCTTTAGGATCTTGACCGGCACAAATGGACATTAGAAGGTCCATGTCATCGGCAGATTTGGTGAAAAAGCCGATTACATCGGTAGAGCTAGCCATAGCGACCACACCATAGCGCGAAATTGTGCCATAGGTTGGCTTAAAACCAAAGACGCCGTTAAAGCTGGCTGGCTGACGAATAGATCCGCCAGTATCAGTACCAGTAGCAAACTGAACAATATCAAGAGCAACGGCTACGGCGGAGCCACCAGATGAGCCACCAGCAACGCGAGCCTCATCTTTAGAGTTTTTGGTTGGGCCAAAATATGAGTTTTCGGTCGAAGACCCGTGGGCAAAAGCATCAAGGTTAGCGCGGCCTATCATGATGGCACCTTCTTTTTCTAGTTTTTCAACCGCAGTAGCAGTAATCGGAGAGCCAAGAGGTTCGAGGATTTTACTAGCGGCAGTGCTGTTTCCCTCGGGGTTGAGAAAGTTGTCTTTTAAAGCATAAGGAACGCCAGCGAGCCTACCAGGATTTTCGCCTTTTTTGATTTTTTCGTCGATTTCTTTAGCCTTCCTAAGAGCATTTTCTTCGTTTAAGCTAATGAAAATGTTGTAGTTTTCGAAACGTTTAGCTTTTTCTAAAGCGGTTTTAACCATGTCAACCGCCGAAACTTCTTTAGTAGCAATCTGCATGCTCGTCACCTTCCTTTTCATTTTCGGTTCGTTCGGACTCGAGTAATTTTTCTAAGTCCTCGTCCATTATAAAACCTTTGGAACTTTAATTTGATTATCCTGTGACTCTGGGGCTAGGGCTAGCAATTCTTCCCTGTCCGCATCTTGTGGCATAATTTCGTCACTGCGCCAGATATTCTCCATCTCGAAAACTTGATAGGTGGGCTCCACCCCCTCAGTATCAAGCTCATCAAGCTGAGAAATATAGCCAATAATATTTTCTAGATCCTGGCCCAAGCTCTCGCTTTCCTCGTTTGTAAGAGAAAAATTAGAAAGCATCGCCAGATGATCAATTTCCTCGCGTGTAATTTTCATCTCTTTTATTATAGCACGATTCTTAGAGTAAATACTAGATTCTATTTATCGTCTAGGGCCTCAACACCAGGGAGAGGATCGCCAGAGAGGAATTCTAGAGCAGCTCCGCCACCAGTAGAAATAAGTGAAAATTTCAAATCTGGCTCGGTTTTTTCAAGATTTTCCACAAAACCAGTCGTGTCGCCACCGCATATTACAGAGGTGATACCTTCGGTGCGGCCGATAGTCTCAGCGACAATAGTCGAACTTTTAGCATATTCCGGTTCTTCAACGAGGCCGAGCGTACCGTTCCAGAGAACAGTCTTGGCATTTTTGACCATTTCGACGATTTTTGCGGTCGATTTTTCGCCAATATCGCGCTTAGAGGCGTCTACAAAGTCCTCTGCGACGTAAACAGTCGAAAGTGGGGTGGTATAGCCATCTGCGGCTATCTTGCCTCCTACGGCGATTTTGTCGGCAATTTTACCAAATTTATCAATCAGGGGTTGTTTATCGTCAACTTTAGCACCGCCAATAATGATTAGGAATGGGTGTACAGGGGCGGTGGTTAGCTTAGAGAGGTTAGTAAGCTCTTTCTCAAGCAATAAACCAGCAACAGAGGTCATTTCCCTAGTGATAGCATCAGTGGAGGCATGGGCGCGGTGGACGACAGCAAAACCATCCTGAACGAAGAGGTCAGTATGGGTACATTCGGCAATTTCACGGGCAAAATCAGAGGAGTCGGCCTCTTCACCTGGGAAGAAACGCAGATTCTCAAGGACGAGGATCCCGCCGACAGAAGTTTTTTCAACAGCCTCTTCGACGTCCGGACCGGCAACATCATCGATAAAATTAACTTTGGCGTCTGGAAGTAGCTCTGCAAGACGAGCGGCTACTGGGCGAAGCGAAAGTTCTGGAACTTTTTTCCCTTCTGGACGACCAAGATGAGATATGATGATAATGCGGCGAGCGCCTTTTTTACGAAGGAATTCTAGAGTCGGCAAACTGGCCCGAATTCGTAGGTCATCAGTAATTTGGCCGTCTTTCATCGGCACATTGTAATCAGTGCGCACTAATACATTTTGTCCACGAATTTTTACATCTTTAATAGTCAGTTTGTCGTTCATTTACCTCCTTAGAATAGACTAGATTTTAACGATTTGGATAGTATCGGTACCGCCAATGCGGTTTTTATGTCCGGAAACAATCACGGCCGTGAGCTGATCCTGGCCGTCGCTAAGCTGCAGGTAGCCAGCAGATTTCAGGTCTTGAGCCAAATCAAGGCCGTAAGTAGGGGTGTAAGGGCGGACAAAGGCAGAGTTGGCATAGGTTAAGGCTAGCTGGCCGGCAACACGTTGGTTGCTAGTTACTGTGATAATCGGTACGTTTGGACGTTGCGCAGCAATAGCCGAAGCGGTAGAACCGGTAGCAGTCTGACAAACGATGACGTCAGCCTCGATTTTTTCAGCTAAACGAGCAACGGCGTCAGAAATAGCATCATAGCTCTTAAAGTCGCCAGAGACCTCATCGACTTGGCGGACGTGAGAATTGTTCTGGGTATAGAGAATAACTTTTTTCATAGCTTGAACTGCCTCAATCGGATACTGACCATTTGCAGTCTCGTCCGAGAGCATGACTGCGTCGGCGCCCTGAATCACGGCATTCGCCACGTCGGAAACTTCGGCACGAGAAGGCTCGGGATTATCAACCATAGAACCCATCATCTGAGTGGCGACAATACAGAGCTTGGAGTGTTTACGACAAAGAGAAATCAATTTTCTCTGAACAATAGGTACAACTTCGGCGCCAGCTTCGACTGCCATATCGCCGCGTGCAACCATGATGCCATCGGTAGCTTCGACGATAGCCTCCATAGCCTCGTCACTCTCAATAGCTTTTTTAGTCTCAATTTTTGCGATAATCTGAGCAGTAGATCCGTGAGAAAGCAAAATTTGGCGTAATTTTTCAATGTCCTGAGCGGACTGAACAAAGCTAAGCGCGACATAGTCAAAATCGCGACTTGCACCAAACTCGATGTCGGCCATATCTTTTTCCGTGATGATATCACCGGCAAAATCGGTGTCAGGAAGATTTAAGCCTTTGCGGCTCATGATGAAACCGTCATTCTCAACTTTAACTTTGATCGCGGTCGAGCTCTCGATAGCGGTGACATGAGTTTTGATTTTGCCATCAAAGATAAAGATAGGCTCGCCAACCTTGGCTTTTTCGGCGAGGTTGTACTGGACCGGAAGACGGTTACTGCCATCGTGCTCTGTTACTGCATGGTCTAAAATTAGCTCGTCGCCAGCTTTAACATCCATCTTGTCATCTTTGAGTTTGCCGAGACGGATTTTTGGACCCTGTAAATCTTGTAAAATCGCAACCGAGCGGCCTTTCTTCTCGGCAGCTTGTCTAATCCAGGCAATCTGCTGGTCGCGTTCAGTATAATCGCCATGCGAAAAATTTAAACGACAACCGTTCACGCCAGCTATAATCAATTCATTAATCTTCTCCTCCGTAAATACGGATGGGCCAATCGTGGCCAAAATCTTGGTACGTTTAAAAAGTTGTTTACTCATATTGTTTTTCATTATAACATAAACTTTTCAGGGTTTATAGGGTTGATTTGTGCGAGGCTTTCTGATATAATGGGGTAGTATACAGCTCGATCTCGTAGCCTTCGGCTTCGAAACCTCGTTCGTTAAAACAAGGTAAAAGCAAGCTTTCGCTTGTTTTTCCTCACTCGGTCTCGTAGTATAACGGTTAGTACAACGGGTTTTCATCCCGTCAACGCGGGTTCGACTCCCGCCGAGATCACCATTGAATCAGAATTTGAGCCATTTGGCTCTTTTTTGTGGTCTTTATTCGCAGCTGTAGTTGTATTCGATACGATAGTCTCTGTCACCGAACGGAGCGGTCGGGTAGAAGGTGACATAAGTTTGATCAGTGTTGCAGGTGTAGTCTTGATATTTGAAATACTGTTTAGAATCGGCATGTTTTTCATTGTCGTAGAGGAAGAGCTCGCGTAGATAGACGCGCGGGAAGCCATTTTCGGTGTATTTTTCGAATTCGGCCTGCTTTTGGTCTCCGGTAAGCCGAGCTACAAAATTGTCATAAAAGAAGTTCTCGTAGTAGTCTCTGGAGATTTTCTCTAATTCACGATGTGCCATTTTTTCTGGGGCGAAATAGTTGGCGGCGAAAAGGTAGCCGGCAACGGCGAGAATAGAGATAATAACTACACCAATAGCGATTTTACGAGCGATTGGTGAAAATTGAAAGAATTTGCGATGTTTCATATTTCCATTATAACATGCTTGTGTTTTTTTATTCAAGCACGGCTTTTATGCGACGAACACCGGCGGAGCTAGATTCTTCTTTTTTAATGTGGAATTTGCCAAGAATACCAGTGTTTTCGACGTGAGGACCACCACAGACTTCGCGCGAAGCCGGGTTTTTAGAGTCGCCGATAGTGTAGACGGTAACTTTTTCAGGATAACGATCCCAGAATGAACCGTGTGCCTTCAGCTCATTTTTTGCGAAATCTTTGTCGTATTCGGCGAATTCCACTTTTAGATCCTCTTTAATCCAATCGTTTACCTGGTCCTCGACGACTTTTAGTTCTTCAGACGTGAGCTTATGGTCGATATTAAAGTCGAGACGCATGCGTTCAGGGGTGATGTTGCTACCCTTCTGCGAAATATTTTTATCAATATGCTTCTGGAGAGCGGCAAGAAGAAGATGGGTCGCGGTATGATATTTTGTGCTCATTTCACTGTGGTCCTCGAGACCACCCTTAAACATGCCTTTGCTTGCAGTTTTGCTACGGTTACGCTGTTCTTCGAGGGCGGCGCTAAATTCTTGCTGGTAATCTTTTGAAAGTGGAATATTCTGGTGGAAGGCCTCCTCGACAGAGAGCTCTAATGGGAAGCCGTAGGTGTCCTGAAGTTTGAAAAGATCTTCGCCACTCAAAACACCGTCGGCATCACGGCCAACCATCTTATGCATCTCTTTTAGGCCTTTGCTTAGAGTTTGGCGGAAGGTGCGTTCCTCTTTTTCAAGAACATCAAGAGCGCCGTCACGATTAGTCAAAATGTAATTAGGGAGAGATTCGTATTCGGTAGCGATGGGCTTGATTGTCTCTTTTAAGAAGTCCTGAGCAATGCCGAGATCCAAAGCTTTTAAAATTGCACGACGAATCAAGCGGCGCATGGCATAACCCTGAGCTTTGTTCGAAGGGGTAAGCCCCTGAGCGGCTAAGAGGTAGGCGCCTCTTAGATGATCTGCAATAATACGCATCTCGTCAGTGTTGTTTTCGTAGGATTTATTCGAGAGCGATTCTAGTTTTTCGATAATTGGGCGCATAAGGGAGATTTTGAAGACATCAAAACTACCGATAGAAGCAGCCGCAAGGCGCTCCAAACCGCCGCCGAAGTCAACGTTCTTGTGCTCTAATTCTGAGAAAGTGCCGTCTTCGTTGCGACGATATTGCATGAAAACTTGATTACCGATTTCCATAAAGCGTGCGCCGTCAGAGGCGGGGTGGGACTTTCCGTATTTTTCAACATCTTGCTTGTCTTCGCCGAAATCATAGAAGACCTCCGAATCTGGACCGCAAGGATCGCCGATTGGCGTATCTTCGATACCGCCACCTCTGGACCACCAGTTTTCCTTGTCGTTGTAGAAGAAAATGCGCTCGCCGGGCTTAATTCCTCGCTTGTCGCCGTTTTCGGCAGTGTCGATTTCGACAATCTTAGCCTCGACGCCAGCATTTTCAAAGACTTTTTGCCAGATATTAGCAGCTTCGTCGTCCTTCGGGATACCGTATTTTTCATTACCAATAAAGCAGGTGACGAAGATTTTCTCAGGGTCAAGACCGATAACCTGGGTCAGAAATTCGAAATAGTTTTCAATCTGTTCCTTTTTGAAGTAATCGCCAAGGGACCAGTTGCCAAGCATTTCGAAAACCGTGGTATGACGAGGATCACCGACGTCTTCGATATCCTGTAATCTCAAGCATGGCTGGGAATCAGTGAGTCGAGTGCCTTTTTCGTGTTTTTTACCGAGGAGATAAGGGAGAAGTGGCTGCATACCGGCACCGGTGAAAAGGGTAGTGGGGTCATTTTCGAGTACGAGAGGTGCAGGAGGAATTTCGATATGCCCTTTTGATTTCTGAAAATTTAAGTATTTTTGACGGATTTCGTTTGCATTCATTACTCCATTATATCAGGTTTTGACTTTTTGCAAAAGTTGACGTTTTAATATTGACTTTTTTAAGCATGTGTGCTATAATGAGGGTATTGAGGTGGTAACCAGTAGACTTTTACCCTGGGTATCACCCAGGCACTTTTAGAGGAGGAAGAACTATGTTAAAGAAATTATTTGCTACTTTTGTAGCGCTCATGGTAACTGTAAACTTCGTACCCGTACAGGCTCAGGCAGCGAATACTGTGACGGAGGTCATTTCGACCGAAAGGACAACGACTTCTGAGAGCGGCGTGATGAGTAGCACGGTGAACGGTAACGTTACTAAATATACGATAAACGTTGTAGAAAACGGAACCGTTACTAAAGCTATCACCTTTACATATGATAAGGGGAATGGTGACGCCGTGTTGACGAACGGAGTTGCTCGCTGGTCATATAAGTCCGATAGTTCGAATAATACAACGGTGGAAATTTCCACCCCAGTAAACGAACTTCAGACCTTAACCAGTAAGTGGGTTGGGGCATCCATGATGACCTCTAATGGTCGCGAGATATCCATTTATAATAACAACCTACTGATCGAGAAGCATTATACTACACCATCGGCAATTAAGGTGGTAAAGTATGGTGTATCTGGTAACCAATATGTAGTTTCCGAAGCGACAACGATGTCGCTGACGAGCTACAGTGTATCAGGAGTTACCTTCGGGACATTGACAACTGTAACGGAGAAGCCTGTTTCTCCTAGCGGAAATTCTGGAACGAGCACGAATACAGGATCAGGAAATACAAATACTGATTCCAATAATTCGGACTCGGGTTCTGGCAATTCCGAAAACACAGTAACTGTTGAGCCCTCTTATAAACTTTCGGATCTGAAAAGGACAACCAGTTTAGAGAAGAAAGCCTATAAGAATCTGAAGAAGTTAGATGAGTTGGCCAAGGCTAACGGCTGGACTAAGTACACTTATGTGCGGAAATCTAGCAACTCTAACAAGGTAGTTACAAAGGTTACTTACAAAGGTAAGCCTTCGGAAGGCACTTCTTACTGGACATTCACATTTACACATGTCCAGAAGAGTAATAAACAGGTATTCAAGCAAGGCAAGAAAGTAGTTAGCGGAGACGGCGTCAAAGATTTGATTAAGAATCCAGCCAACTACTATAACTAAATTCCACCTCAATATTAGGGCCGCGCAAGCGGCCCGCTTTTTTATCTTATAATTCCGCCACCAACACATACGTCGCCACTGTAAAACACAGCAGACTGACCTACGGCAGGACGTTTGATTGGCTGAGCAAAGAGTAACTTGTCGCCAGCGAAGGTGGCCGGAATAAGTGGTGCGCGGTGGCGCAAGCGGACGTCAATCTTAGATGGCGCTTCGCCGCGGATAATGATATCTTCGAGCGAAAGTTCGTTCGTCCAGAGCCCGGTGGCGTTAAGATTTTTAGAAACGAAGACAATATTTTTTTCAATATCTTTTCGAACGACGTAGTATGGGAGACCACCGCCGAGATTTAAACCGTGTCGCTGACCGAGCGTGTAAAAAATTGCGCCATCGTGAGTACCAAGTTCCCTGCCGGTCTCTTCCTCGACGATTGGCCCTGGATTGGTCTCAAAATATTCGTGCAAAAAGTCATCCATGCCGACGTCGCCAACAAAACAGACGCCCATAGACTCCTTTTTGTAGGCATTGTCCAGACCTTTTTCGGCAGCAAGGCGTTTGACTTCTGGCTTTAATAAATGTCCGATTGGAAAAATCGTATGATTAATCGCATCCTCAGAGATGCGGTAGAGGAAATAGGTCTGATCTTTGTTACTATCAACAGCCTTACATAGATCGCCATTTTTAATTTGTGCATAGTGTCCAGTAGCAATTAAATCGGCGCCTTGTTCCCTTGCGGTTTCATAGAAAAGTTTAAACTTAATTTCCTGGTTACACATGATATCAGGGTTTGGAGTGTGGCCCTTTCTAAACTCTTCAAGCATGTAATCTACAACTTTTTGTTTATATTCGGATTCAAAATCAAAAACTTTGAAATCGAGGTCGAGTTTTACTGCTACGCGCTTGGCATCGGCAAGATCAGTCGCCCAGGGACACTTCATGCCCGGAAGATCTTTGGACCAGTTCTTCATATAAACGCCAACAACATGGTAGCCCTGCTCTTTTAAGAGTACAGCGGAGAGCGAGCTATCAACGCCGCCAGACATACCAAGATAAACTGTTTTCATAATTAATATTATAACATAAAAAGTGGCCGGCTGCTAGAGCCGGCCAGGTGACTAGAGGAGGATCAGTCATCAACTGGACCAGAGAAATGGAATGTCACTAAGTTCCGATGACGTTTTTTAGTATAAAGTTTCTTGCAACCTTCGAATAGCCATAGTGCGCTGAAACCAGTATAGTTGGCGACACTATAAATTCTCAGTGGAATCCCAAAGTCTAACCTCGAAAGAGACAGAACCTTTTGGTATACACATTCGACTATTTTCTGGTAACTATAGAACGATTGGAGACATTCAACCCTAAAGACAAAAATTTCCGCCGTATCGTAAATACCGCCGTGCCCAGGCTTATTGTTGAAATGAAAAAACCGAATCATAGCAACCATGACCGATTCATTGCCGGTATTAATACTACATTCAATAGTGTCTGGACAAGCATCGCCGAGTACACTCTCTGTAAAGATTACCTCGGGGGTGCCCTCGCAGGCTAAATGAACATACCCCCTATAGTAAGGTATTCCAGCATTGTTGGTGCTCGGATAGCCATAGTAGCTATCTTTCACTCTGAATGTGAGTGGGAAATTATTAAACTTTATCCGATCCCCAGGTTCAGGTTTCTCCTTCCCGCTAAAACATGTGATGTTGAAGCTCGGAAGCTCTGTACATTTTCCTTCGTCTAGATTAGCGCGAGTTTTTTTCTCTGCTAATCCTAGATACTCCTTTTTGTCCATAGTATAGAGAAAATAATTCAAAAAACCACCTCCTAAAAATAAAAGTACATCCTATCTTGGACATAAACGATTATAGCAGATTTTTACTAAATCTTAAAGAATTTTTCGGAATTTTTTGTGGTGATGGATGCAACTTCTTCGAACGAAAGATGATGATGCTCGGCCAAAAATTCGGCGATGTCCTTAATATAGGCCGGCTCATTAACGCGACCACGAACCGGAACGGGGGCGAGAAAAGGAGCATCAGTTTCAAGCAAGGTGCGGTCGAGTGGTGGCAAACCTTCTGGATAGATATCGGCAAAGGTGGCAAGACCATTAATACCAATGAAAAATCCGCGGCCTAGTGACTTTTTTAAGTTTTCAGGGCTATCCGAAAAAGAGTGGACGACGGCATTTTCGATTTTTGGAAAATTGTCGAGCACGGCAAAAAAATCATCGAAAGCTTCTCGAACGTGGAAAATACATGGCAGAGATCTGGCCTGTGCGAGATCAAGCATGTACTCGAGAAGATCAATTTGCCTTCTACGGTTATCTGTACCGTCGCGATAGTCTAAGCCGATTTCGCCGATAGCCACAAGTTTGTTAGCGTTTTCCGTCGGAAATTCTCCGTAATGACCGTCGGCTTCGTCGGGGTGAATACCGTAAGACCAAAACACATTTTTATGCTTCGCGGCAAAATCGCGCGCGACGATACTATCGGGATGAGAAGTGCCAACAGTAATCATTTTTCTGACATCATTTAAATTGGCACGAGATATAATATCATCCGGCAGAAAATCGGCTTTTTCATGAGGTATCTCTGGGTGGCTGCGCAGAAGTTTCTTCGAGATTTGCTGGCGATTAATCGCAAAATCGTAAGTTTCGCGATCGTGGATATGACAATGGGAATCTATTAGCATAGACTAATTATAGCACGACTACTGACGAGCTTCACGCTTGCGCTTAATCGGGTCAAGCTGGCGTTTCCTAAGCCTTAGGGATTTAGGTGTAACTTCGAGAAGTTCATCGTCAAGCAGAAAATCAAGACATTGTTCAAGGCTTAACTGAGTGTATGGGGTGAGCTGGATGGCACCGTCACTAGCATGAGTGCGCATATTTGTAAGCTGTTTTTCGCGACAGACGTTAATATCGAGATCGTCCTTTTTGTTCGATAGGCCGACGATCATACCTTGGTAAACTGGAACCTGCGGCGGAATATAAAGCACGCCGCGAGCCTGAGCAGCATCTAGAGCATAGGCAGTCGAAACACCAGTTTCGAAGCTAATCAGTGCGCCATTTCGTTCGGGCTTATATTTACTATCAGCAGGTCGATATCCATGAGGAATACTAGACATAATCACAGTACCCTTCGTGGCGGTAAGCAGATTGTTGCGCAGACCAATCAGGGCGGCAGTGGTGATTTCATAAGTGAAACGAGTAGTGTTCTGACTGGTTAATTCCTGAGATTTTAGCTCGGCTTTTCTGATGCCCATTTCCTGACTGACAGCGCCAACAAATTCGGAGTCGACTTCGATAGTTAAATCCTCGACTGGTTCGAGCTTCTGGCCGTTTTCTTCTTTGTAAACGACTTCTGGACGACCAGCTTCGAGTTCATAACCTTCACGACGCATGGTTTCAATCAAGACGGAAAGATGAAGTTCGCCGCGACCGGAAACTTTGTAGCCGAGACCATCAGGCTGGATTTTTAGGGCGATATTCGTCTCGAGTTCTTTTTCTAGACGTTCGGCAATTTGGCGAGAAGTAGTAAATTCGCCTTCCTTACCCTTAAGTGGGCTAGTATTCGGGCCGATGTAAATAGATAGGGTCGGCGGCTCAAGCTCGATGGTTGGAAGAGCGGTCGGGTTTTCGCCGGTCGCAATAGTGTCGCCAATATTAGCGTCTTGGACACCGGTCAATGCAACAATGTCGCCAGCAATAGCCTCGTCGGTTTCCTCTTTGCCAAGACCGCGGTAAGTAAAAATCTTATCAATTTTAGCTTGTTTGTTGTTTGGTAAAACTTTGACGGTTTCGCCTTTTTTAAGCTTGCCACGTGCGATTTTGCCGATAGCGTATTTGCCAAGATAGTTGTCGGCGGCAAGAGCGGCAACGAGAAGCTGGGCGCCCTTCTCGGCGTGTTCATCGATTTTTGGGGCTGGAATATCGTTAATAATAGATTCGAAAATTACATGAAGGTCGTCATCGAGATCCGTAGTTTTACCAGCTTTACCCTCGCGGGCAATAGCATAATAGATTGGGTAGTTCAGCTGAGACTCGTCGGTTGCAAGTTCCAGGAAAAGACTTTCGATTTCGGATTTCACTTCTTCTATACGAGCAGCAGGTTTATCGATTTTATTAATTATGACAACAGGTTTTAGTTTTAGATCAAGGGCTTTGCTCAGAACGAATTTAGTCTGAGGCATCGGTCCTTCTTGAGCATCAACAATAAGTAGAACACCGTCAGCCATGTTCAAAGTTCGTTCAACTTCGCCGGAAAAATCGGCGTGACCAGGGGTGTCAATAATATTGATCTTATAACCGTCATAAAATACGGCGGTTTGCTTCGCGGTAATGGTAATTCCCCGCTCATGTTCCTGATCCATAGAATCCATAATTAAAGTTTGAGACATTTCCGCTTGATTTTCGCGGAAAGTATGGGATTGCTTCAAAAGACCGTCGACGAGAGTAGTTTTACCGTGGTCGACATGAGCGATAATAGCAACGTTTCGGATTCTGTCTTTGTTCATAACTTACCCATTATATCACAGATTACATATATAGTCAACAGGGGTATTATTGACAAAAAGAGAAATCTGTGGTATAATTAGGAAATATTGTTTAAAATTAAGGGTTTTCAAAATATCCCTGATGTGTTATACTAGGTTAGACCGTGGGTCGGTAGCTCAGCTGGTTAGAGCACGGGCCTTTTAAGCCCGGTGTCGAGGGTTCGAGCCCCTCCCGACTCACCAAGATTTCGAGTAAAAAGAGAGCTTGCTCTCTTTTTTTGAGAAATCGCAGGTGAGAAGAGGGCACGAAGCGTCCGACTCACTATTTTTTATGCTTTAAATTTATCTGGACAAGAGTACCCAGATTTGATATAATGGAGTCATATTCGGGAATACCCGCACCCTAGTCAAAAGGCTAGGGGACATTTTTATCTAGAGTATAGCTTATAGAATCCTTCCCAAATTTTATTTGAGTCTGTGGCTGGTAATTGGCCAATACGGCTATATAATCTAGATGTGCTGTAAGTTCTGGCTTGAGAAAGCACAGCGGTCTCTAATCTACCTTGGAATTCAAATGGAACATACCATAATCCATTATGGGTTTGTGAGATAATAGCTGATGTTTATTATTTTCTTCGTGCATATTTTTAGTCCTTTTTAATTTTATACGCACGAGTATATATCAAATTTCGAAAAATTTACAAGCACTAGCACCTAGACTTCTGAGCCTAAATGCAGGTGTAGCCGCCATCGACTGGGAGGATTACGCCGGTAACATAGCTAGCCTCTTTACTAGCTAGGAAAACTGCGGCAGCGTCGAGTTCGCCTGGCTTGCCATAGCGTTCCATCGGGACATGAGTTTTTGCAAATTCTTGGAAACGTGGGGTATCGAGTACTGGTTTTGTTAGCTCAGTCTCGAAATAGCCTGGGCAAATTGCGTTACAAGTGATTCCGTCGAGAGCCAGTTCGGCAGCAACAGCACGAGTGAAGTTTACAACGCCGCCTTTTGAAGAATGATAAGCAACAGTATGAATCTCGGTATTGCCGACTAAACCATACATAGAAGCGATATTAATAATACGGCCGTAGTGGTTTTTCTGCATAATCTTCGCAAAGGCACGGGTCATCTTGAAAACTGAGGTCATATCGGTCGCAATAGTGAAATCCCATTCATCATCACTCATATCGACTACGCCTTTATCCTTCGAGGAGCCGGCGCAGTTAAGCAAGATGTCGACATGACCGAATTCTTTTTCGGCAGCTTTAGCGGCAGCTTCGATATCCTCAGTCGAGGTTACATCGCATTTGAGTGGCAAGACTTTAGTATTAAATTCTTTTTTCAGCTTCTTTGCTAATTCTTCCAAACGCTCGACGCGACGGGCAAGAATCACTAGGCTGGCACCTTGGCGAGCGAAAGCAGTAGCCATCTGAACACCGAGGCCGGAACTAGCACCTGTAACAACTGCAACTTTATCTTTTAGATCAAACATCTTTTACTCCTTAATAATTACTGCTTTTTTAATACTCTTACTGACTTCGTCGATATTGTGCTTGATGATAATTGTATCAATTAAACTTGAAACTCCGTAAATAATCATCATTACTCCGGCGAAAGTGACCATGGCGATTTGCCCTTCCCAAGGGTTGAGGATGAGTAAAATACCACAGATTAACGATAGGATGGTAGCAACGATAGCAAATGTGCCAGAGCTGGTGCCACGGAGTGCTGCAGAGAAGCGGCCGGAGGCGATTGCGCTCACAATAAACCAACAACCAATAACACTTGGAAAGATGTTCATTACTGATGGGCGTACGGCAAAAAGGAATCCGAGTACAAGTAAGACTACTCCGACAAATGATGTGCTAAAAAATGGCAGGATGCGACGACGAAAATCGGAGACCACGAGATAGGTTCCGGACACAAGACAAAAAATTGCGATAATCCAACGGATAATATCCAGCGAGGTGTCTGGTGCAAGTAGAAAAACAAGACCTAAAACGACCAGTAAAAGCGCCGAGATCATGGCCGTATTAATAAAGCCATTTATTTTCTTTTTCATTTCTTTCATAGTAAAAACTCCTTATGTTTCCTATTATAACACCGCCCTATATAAAAAAATAGCCTTTATTTTTGGAAAAATATATGATAGAATAATCTCAGGTCGTGGGCGGCTAGCTCAGTTGGCTAGAGCGCGTCTTTGACGTAGACGAGGTCAGGGGTTCGACTCCCTTGTCGCCCACCATTAACATTGAATGGTTGATATGATATCCTTTACGGGATATTTTTTGTTATATTTTTGCGAAATATTAGAAAAAGGCGTCCCACCTCGCACTGGGACGCCCAAAAGTTAGCCAAAAACAAACACTATTTTAAAGAGTAGTACCTCTTGATTTACCTCTTATGACCATTCTTCTGCTTACGTAAGACAATAAATGCTAAGACCGTAGCAACAGTGAAGATAATTAGGCCAGAAATCAGATAGTCAAATCTCGACATATTAAGTTCAGCAAGAAATCCGCCTGTCTTCGGGATGTCTGGTGTAACTTCATCCTGATCGCCATCGGTATCTGGGATATCTGGATTATCCGGCTCATCCGGATTATCAGGTTCGTCAGGACCATCTGGGCCATCAGGACCATCAGGACCATCAGGAGAAACGTAGTTTGCCTCGCTACTTACTATGCCAGTGGCCGAAGGTAGAACATCGCCGGCAGCATTCTTAGCTATTGCAGCAATAGTATATTGGCCACTGCTAACATGATTATCTCCAAACGGTAGCGTAATGATCTGAGTACCTATGATTCCTGGATTAGTGATTGGCATATTGATTGGATTGGAGAATACTGGCCTATTGGAAGAGTCGTAGGCCTGAATGTCGACCGAGTTAACAGTGGAAGCATATTCAATTTCTACTGTTGGATCGCCATTTTCAGCGTTAGCAACTGTGCCCATTTTAAGAGGTATGTAGTAGAATTCTACGCTTGCATAATCCGCACCATCATTAATTGAGGAGTCAAAACGATATCTACCAAAACCTAACCCATTGGCGTTGAGATCGATAGGTAGCGCATATGTGCCATTAAGTTCGGCTGGCAGATATTCACCATTCTTGGATTCACCAGTAGTGGTATTGGTAATCGTATAGGAAATCTTGACGGCCTGCGAATAGAAGAGACCGATTTCCATGTTATTATTTAAAGTAATTGTTCCGTTGGTCGGACTCGTAATGTCTAGGCTAGCCACACTGTCGAAAATGTTAACCCTAAGATTAACCTCTCCACTGACACTACCAACGGCGTCGACGTCCGGCATAGGAACAGTAATGGCATAAGCGGTTATAGCTCCAACTACAGCTAAACCGCCTATGCCAAGTATACGTTTTTTGCTTTTTTGCATACTCTACACTCTTTCTTTTTATTTTTAGTTTTTGTTTTGGCTTCGCAGAGTAGCGTACTCGCAATTTTTCAAATCTTAGACGAGGAGTCTAGATTTGCGCTCTCTGCGCTTCCTGACTAGGATTATAACCCAGATAATAATTAATGTCAAGAGGATTATGCTTAAAATCATCACAAACACTGGCATGATTACGACGATCTTAGTTTTTTCCTCTACTACAGAGTTATTTAGCGCGCTGACCTTGTAGCGGACTTTGTAAAAACCGAGTAATGGGGTCTCTTCCCACTCGGTGGTAACGCGGCGAGCGGTGTCTGGGAGAATATTATATGAACTACTCTTCGAGAAAAGTTGTTTGCCAAAAAGGGATTGGATATCAAGTTCGTAGATAGCCTCAAAATCGGTGTTACCATTATTCTCTACACGAGAGCTAGCCGAAATTCTGCCGGAAGTCATAAAGGTTTTGAAACCAAAATCGGTAATTTTTGCTTCATCAACAGTATCGCCATCAGTGTGACCGTAAACAATCAGGCCAACACGGGAGACAGTCTTAATACCGGAACCGGAAACTTTACCCTCGACCTCGTCGGATTCGGCAAAGATGGTGGCATATTGACCACCAGCAGGAATACTGTCTGGAACCGAGATGCGATAGCGAACAGTTTGCTTCTCGCCCTTGTTAAGCTTAAAGTGGGCATCATTAGTCAAGGAGCCGTCGTCTTTATAGAATTGGATCCAACGCGAAATTTGAGTACGATTAGTTTCGTTGCTGAAACTAACATTATAATCTTCATCGTTTACCGAATATGGAGCGGCGTAGACATGATAGCCAAAATCTTCGGAGCCGATGTTCGATACGGTAAAACTATAGTCGCTGTCCTCGCCAGGAATTAAAGTTACCTTATTAGATACTGGCGAAATCTGGAGCCAAATAGCAGGCTTTGATTCTTCTGAAGAAGAATTTTCAGTATCCTCGGCATAAGCCGTCGGAGTAGCAGCAACGAGCGAGCTTAATACTATCGCGGCTGCTGCTAAAATACTTACTAAACGTTTACTCATTTTCAGTTTCCTCCTTTTTTTCAGAATCACCTTTCTTTTTGCGAGAAACCTTGCTTTCTTTACCGCCACGCTTGTGAGCGCGAGAGATAAGCCAGAAGATCATGAAGAAGATAATGGCAAAGATGATAAATAATAGCCAAATTGGACAAATAAATACTAGCTTTTTGTTCGTAGAAACTTGGTCAAGGAAGCTAACGGTTTGTTCGACCCAGAAGATACCGAGTCTAGGTGCACCATCCCAACTCATAGTACCAAAACGCCTGGTCTCTGGCATGACATCGAGCGTACCCTTATTATCTTCGTTATTGTAAATCGTCTCTTTGTCGAAAAGTGGCCAAATCTTGAAAGTATATTCAGCGGTTGCCTCGACGTTACCGTTATTCTCTACGAGCGAGGTGACCGTGAGTGGTGGCTCAAAAACGATACTAGGAATACTGTTACTAACGACTGAACCTTCTTTACGGGTCTCACCGGCGATCGAAGCATAGAAGATCATGCCGACGCGAGAAATAGTACGAACGTTATTCGCCTCACTAGAACCGTCAC
Organism: uncultured Candidatus Saccharibacteria bacterium; assembly: GCA_947168825.1. Lineage (GTDB taxonomy): Bacteria > Patescibacteriota > Saccharimonadia > Saccharimonadales > Saccharimonadaceae > Nanosyncoccus. The sequence goes on along the minus strand of CAMVNH010000003.1, from coordinate 57,192 downwards.
CAGTAGAAGCCATAATCGCGGCGTACTGACCACCAGCCGGGGCATCTTTCGGAACATTAACGGTAAAGTTAACGTCTACCGATTCTCCTGCGGCGAGAGTACCGCTCTTAGTCTTTTCATCAAATGTGATCCATTCAGCGATTCGGCTGTATGTTCCAACATTATTATAATTTTGAGTATAGTTTTCGTCTACTACGTTATACGGTACTGCTTCGACACTATAATTAAAATCACCATCGCCAATATTCTGAACCTTCATCGAGGAAGTATAACTTCCACCCGGTTCGATTGAAACCTTCTGTTTCGTAGGTGTAATCTGAATAAAAGCTGGCGGGACTCCTTCGGCGGCAGCGGTAATAGGCGTCAGAAGCGCGGAGCCAACTGATGCTAGTGCAAAAAGCACAGCAGAGAACAATTTTGTGTATTTTATAGCCATTAACCTCCTTGTTATACGTTCGATTATACACGAGCATAAAGCGAAAATCAACCACATTTTTTCATAAACTTTTTAGCATAAAGGTCTTGCTATTTAGCCTATGCTTTGGTAGAATAAGACTATATATAAGGTCACATAAATGGACAGGAGCTATACCCTAATGAAAATGAACACTATTCTAGCAGTATCTGGCATAGTAGCCACTTCTTGCGTTTCGATGCTGCCTTTGGCTGCGTATGGTACCGTAACCTGCACCAATAATGGTCGTCAATGTGCCGACAATGTAGACGTCGACATCACTGTGAATCCGGTTATCGCAATGCGCATTAAATCTAACGCAGATGTGACTTATGGTTTCATAGGATATGGTCCTGACGGCTCAGAGCCGAGCCCAGATGATTCGACCTCTGGTAATTCTCAGGCGACTGGCCTAAGTTTGGCCGCAAATCAAGTAGACCTGACAACTCTTAAATCTGAAATTGACGTCCGTTCTAATACTGGCGCATTTACCTTGACCTTAAAAGATGCTGACGATAACACAAACTTAAATCTAGCAACTCCTAGCAACACCGTCGGTGAATACATCCCAACTGCAAGTGGGACCCCAGTTGCGAATACTGCTTCTTGGGCAGTTAGAGGTGGGGATATTACCAACTGGACAGCTATGCCAGCTTCGAGCGGATCAGCACTTGTAATCATAAATAATGGTGCGAACGACGTTTCTCCGGCAGCTGCCTATAGTGATGTGACAACAGTAAACTACGGTGTGGCTTCTGGGTCAATCAAGACCGGAACTTATAGTGACATCGTAGTTTATACGGCAACAACGAAATAATCATAACATCCACTTAACATAGAAATCACCCGCCAAGGGTGATTTCTATGTTAAGATGGATATTTCAGATTAATGGCGCGAATAGAGTACATAATGAAGCAACCTAGGCCTCCCATTCCTGATTTATTGAGCGTGCCATGCTACCGTATCTATATCTTCGTCGTTAGTCCTGATTTGCATAAGTGCTAAATGAAGGAGGTCTAATAGGAGGAGGTAAGCTCTGGACGTTATGACAACACTAAAAAAGACCGCCTTAGCGGTCTTTTTTATGATAGCTTGTACTAGCCGTTATTTGCAGTGTCGGTAGTAGCGGTGTAAACCACAGTGTCAGTGTAAGTACCAGTTGCAGTTTGACCAGTTGCTACGCCGTAGACAACCTTAGTTGCGGTGCCACCCCAGTTACTTGCAGTGTGCTCTACGATAGTATCTGCTGAGGCAGCATTAGAAGTTGGGACTGCATTCCATACGGCAGATGCTGCATCTTGTTCTGCGACTGCGCCTACGTGGTAGCCCCAACCTGCAGTATACTGACTGAGGGTACCGGATGGAGTAGGATCCCCACCTGGTTGTGCAGACTCAGTACTAACAGCAGGAATGGAAGCACTAGCGCCATCTAAAGTATTGGTGGTATCGGCATCCTGCAATGTAACTTTGAAATAGCCAGTGTTGGAGCGTACTTCGATGTCCGAATAGAGTGTATCATAATTATAAGTGTTAGCTGCGAGCGATACGGATGCTAGGGATGGACCAGTGGTGGCAGTAGGGTCACCAGAATTCTGCATAGAGCTTGGATTGTATTGAACTACGCCATAACCGCTTTGCGCATTGGCGTTGGTGCTATCAGAGTTGGACTGAATTCGCATTGCGATAGAATCAGTGATTGTTGCGCTAATGGTGACGTTGCCGGAAACTTCACCTTCAGTAGCATAGGAGCTGAGAGGTAGAGCGGCGACGCCGAGACCAGCGACAACACCTAATGCAGCAATAATTTTTGTAGATTTGGACATTTTTGTTTCCTTTCTATTTTTATATATAACCTTTTTGTAATTTTTATTTTATATTACTAAAAAGCTTGTGTCAATATCCTTTTTTGAACTTTTTATTAAGACTTTTCCACAGGAACAAAAAAGTACCTGGTGCGCCTGACTAGACTCGAACTAGCACAGCCAAAAAACGGCCACTACCACCTCAAGGTAGCGTGTCTACCAATTCCACCACAGGCGCAAATTTATAAGGTACTAGTCTAGTATAGCACACTTAGTTGATTTTGTAAATGCGGATTGCTGGGTCGTAGGCTTTGTTCTGTGGAGAGAAGGTTCCTATTTCTTTCCAGATCCCCTTGATATTGGCCTCGCCCATAGAGTTGCCACATGCGTTGAATCTGGCGATGATATATGTCGGGCGATCTTGGAATTTTAGGATTGTTGCATCCAACTCGCTATCGTCGACGGTCTTGGCTTCGGAGTCCCAAACCATATAATCAAATGGTTTATCATCTACGACGTCATAAATGATTCGGTCTCCTTTTAGATATGGCACAAAACTAATCGCCGGTGTAAGGGTATCATCGGACCCAACTAAGATTACGGCATTATTCTCTAGCGAGTTGAGAACGTCGGATACTTCCTTAGAATAGCTATATTGACTGTCCATATCATAGTAAGCTTCGGAGATAGTGTGTGGTACGGAGAGGATAATCGGCACGAAACAAAAAGTGCCGATTGGGATGTAGTAAGAAATGAGCTTATACAGTTCGAGTTTGCCAGTTAGACGGTCCAAGATACTGCGTTTTCGACGTTGCTCTGATTTAGTAAGCCAGACAGCTAAGGTGATCAGAAGGATGAAGATGGCTGGCTTGTGTGGCATAATCGTAGTATTGTAAGCGATAAAGAGTACTGAGAAATAAAAACCGAAGCCGAAAAGTGAGTAGAGAAAAATTTTCGGGTAGCGTGCAAAGAAGTAAATCATGATAAATAGGAGACTGAGCTCGGTAATCGGCATAGCTAGACCGAACAGGACCAGATTGAAAGATCGCATGTACTCTGTCAGGTTCATACGGTACTGACCGTTTAATGAAGGAGTGATGATTTGGTGGCTGTGGAGGGTCGTGAATATCGCTGGCAACAAGAGTGCGAGGGCACCTATCAGGATGAATGCCGGGACAATCATCTGGGTAAATTTCTTTGCTTTAATGCATTCGACGAAGAATCCAATAGAGAGTAGGGCGACAAATCCGCCGGCCAAGATATGAGACTGAGAGAGTAGAGCGAGCGAAAGAATATAACGTATTGGATGCTCGTGGCGCCCAGCGTAGGTTAGTCCGACTAGGACGACACCGAGGACAATGAAGCTATAGTCGCGCGCGAAGACCGAGTTATAGTAGAAGAAGCCAGCTGATAAGATGATGGCGATTTTTTGCCACCATTTAAACGGTGATTTCCAGAGCAAGAGAAATACGGCTAAAGAGACTATTGCTAAGGACAGGAAATTCGTAGTGATGAATGGGAGGCCAGCTTGGGCGAACGGAGCAAGAAAGAGAGGATAGAGTGGGGAGTGTGGTTCATATTTCGTAACCTCGAAAAGATTTCCGAAGTTGATAATCTTGGCTATTTGCCAAGGATTAGCTTCATCACACCATGGTTCATGATGGAAAATTAGAAAAACACCGACTACGACGAAGACAATCGTTATGGCTACTGCAAGCCAAAAATTGACTTTTTTATTATCCTTCACTCTACCTCGCATATTATATATTGTAGCACAAAAAGCTTACGGTGTGCGGTTTTTTACAATTTTCTCTGTGGACCAGTAAGAAACATCGTTAAAACGGTCTACTGGTGTAACTAGACGGTCGTCTTCGGAAAAGCTGCGGACGTTTTTATTGACGTAATACGACATATTGACCTGATAGATACCGATGGCTGGAGCGTCATCGACCCAGAGTTTTAAGAATGCCTCATATTTGGCGTTTCTGACTTCGGCATCCATAGTGCCACGAGCAGCAAGAATGAGGTCGGAGGCGATTGTGTTGTTGTAGTTTGAGAGGTTGAGACCAGTGGAAGTAGCTTGAGAAGAGTGGTAATAGGCGAAAAGATCTGGATCTGCACCAAGTTCAATTTCCTGGATTAGAATATCGTAGTCGCGTGGGCGAATGACAGCAAGTAGAAAATCTTGGCCAGGATCATAGATAGTGAGCTCAACCTTAAATCCTAGATTTTCGAGTTGGTATTTCAAGTTTTCGGCGACGCTAGATAGATACCCGGTATTAGTCGTGACTAGGCGCAGGGTGTTCCCGACATTAGCTTCGCTAATCTTTTCTTTAGCATGTTCTGGATTATAGTCTGGTAGGCTTGGGAAATCTTTGATGTCGACTTGGGTTTTTAGGAGTGGGTAGTCTAGTGGCAACTCGTCGCCAATTGGCGCACGGAGCGAACGCATATCAATCCCTTCTTGAACCGCTTTGCGTAAAGCTTTATTGCTGAAAATGTCGCCAGTTGTGTTGAAGAAGGCATAAACACCGCTAGAGATGGCGGCTTGTTTTTCGTAAATTAGGCCGGACGCAACCTCTTGAGAATCGGACGGCAAAAGTTCGGCGGTGGCAGTTACTGATCCATTTTTGACGGCGGCAACAATATCTTCGGTTGTTGTGTAAGCGTGTACTGCGAAGCTAGCAAGTCGCGGCTCACCGTTATAATAGGCTGGGTTTGGGGAAAGATAGACAATTTTCTCGCCAGTAGTGCCAATAACCTGGGTCGCATTATATGAAAATGCGCCAGAAGTGACTGGAGAGAGGCTAAATGGATCCTCGAGAAGAAGGTCTGGCTCAACGTTTTTTAAGATATGGGCCGGCAAAATTGGAAAGTTCAAGGCAGAAGAGAAACTGGCGTAAGCAGAAGGTAAGGTAAAGATGATTGCGCCGTCTTCTTCGGAAACTTTGACATTAGTAAGGTTGGCAGAGTACGTGGACTTAACTGATGGGTGCTGGAGGATTGAGACGGTATAGAGAACGTCTTCACTGGTAATTGGTTCCCCATCGGACCATTTAATACCTTCACGGAGTTTCACGGTCCAAACAAGACCGGATTCATCAGTTTTAATCGAAGATGCGAGTTCCGGTCCAATATGTCCTGAGTAGTCTGGGGATGAAAGAGTAGCAAACATTAGCTTGGAGAGCGTACGTTCACTACTAGTAGAGGCAAAAAGTGGGTTTAGTGAGTTAACCTTACCGAGTGTGGCTTCGGTATAGGTGCCACCTTTACCCCAAGTAGTAATGGCATAGGATTCTTTGTACCAAAAAGCTTGGGTGATAGCGAGCATGATGAGAGCAGTAATCAGCAGCGCCCACTCAAGAATTAGAAGCCGAATTTTGCGGATGTGAGGAAGTTTGTCGACTACATTCTCTTGGATATGTTCGCGACTATCAGTACTAGCCTTCTTCGAAAAACGAGAAAGATTTCTAACGATTCTCTGCCCACGCTTTTCTAGAAGTTTCTTCATAGGCTACGACGGAATTAATAATAATCCTAAGATAGATAGAATAAAGACAATGACGAATACGATCGTGGCGTTGAATAATGATTTATCGAGGCCGCGACGCGTAGTGTAAAGTTCACCGCTTGCGCCAAAGCCAGCACCAAGAGAAGCTCCGCGTTGCTGCAATAAAATCAACAGAATTGACAAAATAGCCGAAATTAAAGTTGATGTCCGTAAAATAATATCCATACTCATACTATCTACTAGTATACGGCGTAATCCAGAAATTTACAACCCCATTTACGGCGCTCATGACGAGGGAGCTAAGAATAGCACCAGCGAAGTCCATGCTGACATTAGGGGTCAGCCAGATGGCAAGGGCAACCATAGCGGTATTAATAATTAAGGTGAAAAGACCCATGGTGAAGATGATCAATGGCAGAGTTAGTGTAGTGGCAAGTGGGCGGACGAAAGAGTTAGCTAGGGAGAAAAATAGACCGGCGAGAATGAAGTCAAGTGGGTTAGGTTGTCCAGAGACTGAGCCAAGGAAAGTAATGCTGAGCCACATACCAAGGGTAGATAATGACCAACGAGCGACAAAACTGATTATCCATTTTTTAAACATATGGATTATTTTAACATTTTTTTATTACGGAGTAAACGGTGATACGTAATAGCGAAGCGATGAGCCTCCTCGTCAATACGAGCAATAAGGCGGGAAATATGATCGTCTGATTTAAGGTGGACCGTGCGATACTGGCCGTCTTCCTTTGGAATGACAATTTTTACTTCGGCATTCTTGGTATGATCACCAGATTTATCGCGACCGATGATTGGTATATTATCTGGGATGGCATCTTTTACCGCCTCGAGCTGAAGTTTTCCACCATCGAGCACGATAAGATCTGGGAACGGCCATTCTTGATGCTTTAAGCGACGCACCAAGATTTCGCGCAAGTTAGCTAAGTCATCGTTTTTTTGACGATGGAGTTTGAATTTTCGATATTCAGCACGGTCTGAGGCGCCGTTTACGAAAACCACCATACTACCGACAACATCGGTTCCATGAATATGTGAAATGTCATAGCCCTCGATGCGCTTTGGGGGTCGTTTGAGACCAAGTAAGACTTGGAGTTGGACCAGCGCATGATCGGAGGAGATGTCGAGGAATTCCTTGTCGGAAAAGACAATTTTCTTCTTTAGTCCCTTAAGTCCGAAAAGCTGGTCACGGATGCGGGCAGCCTCTTCAAAGTTACCGGCCTTCGCTTCCTCTTTCATAGTTTTCTCAAGACTTTTTATGAGAGCAGCGCGGTTCCCTTCTAGATAAGAAATTAGGCGTCTGAGCGATTTTTTGTAATCTTCTGGTGCCATTTTACCAATTTCAATACCAGGGGTCAGACCGAGATCGGTATTCAGGGTCTTTTTTCCGGTATATGGCCGGTCATAATATGGGAAAATTCTTCTTAAGATTCGGAGTGCAGAGGAGATAGTGTTTTTAGCGTAGAACGGACCGATATATCTTGCACCATCATCAAGTGGAGTGCGAGTAATCGAGACATACGGAACTTCAGATTTTAGATCAATGCGAACGTAGCTGACATTTTTGTCATCACGAAGCAAAATATTCCATTTTGGTTTATATCGCTTGATCATCTCATTCTCAAGGAAGAGTGCGTCCATCTCGGTATCGACTACTGTCCAATCAGTATCGGCGATTTCTTCAATTAGGGCCTCAGTTTTGGGGTCCTTCTCGGTGTTTTGGAAGTATTGGCGAACACGGTTTTTTAAGACTGCAGCTTTACCAACATAAATAATTTTGCCATTTTTGTCCTTATGAAAATAAACTCCTGGACTACTAGGCAAGGTTTTCAGTTTCTCTCGTAATTTTTCAGATTTGTTGACCATTTTTATTATTATAACATTTTCTGGTGTGATATAATAATGCTTATGGATAGTCTTATAATTTCGGATATAAAAGCACGGCAGATTTTAGATAGCCGTGGTAACCCTACGATAGAAGCGGACGTATTCTTGTCCTCTGGTCATGTAGGGAGAGCGGCAGTCCCATCTGGGGCCTCAACTGGTGCAGGCGAAGCTCTAGAGCTACGGGATGGTGATAAATATTATTACGATGGTAAAAGCGTGCTAAAAGCCGTATGGAATGTCAACAATAGAATTCGAGATGTACTAGTTGAAAACACCGCAGAGCAAAAAACGGTAGACCAGCTGCTGCTAGAGCTTGATGGCACTGAGAATAAATCTAGTCTCGGGGCAAATGCTATTCTGGCTGTGTCACTAGCGACGGCAAAGGCGGTGGCGAAGGCGCGACATGTACATTTTTATGAATATATAGCGGAATTAGCTGGAACAACCGAGAAAATGTCGCTACCGATGCCGATGATGAACGTGATGAATGGTGGTGTGCATGCAGATTGGTCAACCGATTTTCAGGAATATATGATTATGCCACTCGGAGCGGGGACGATGGATGAAGCAGTGCGAATGGGGGCCGATGTATTCCATGCATTGAAGGGAGTTTTAAAAGAGCGTGGCTACGTTACTACGGTGGGCGATGAAGGTGGTTATGCGCCACGACTGCGTGATGGTGATAATGAACCGCTAGAATGTATCAAACTTGCAATAGAACAGGCAAAATATAAGCTTGGCATAGACTTCTTCATAGCGATGGATATTGCAGCTTCAGAGTTTTATCATGATGACCATTATGAACTAAAAACTAACGGCGACTGGAAGTGGTCAAATAATTTAATCGATTGGTATACTTGGATTTTGGACAATTACCCAGTGGCCTCGATCGAGGATGGTCTGTCAGAGAATGATTGGGCGGGATGGAAAGAAATGACCGAGAAGCTCGGTGGACGTACGCAACTAGTCGGAGATGATTTGTTTGTGACGAATACTAAACTCCTAAAGCGTGGGATCGATGAGCATGTCGGTAACGCGATCTTAATCAAGCCGAACCAGATTGGAACACTCTCGGAGACGATCGATGCGGTACTAATGGCAAAAGCTGCCGGCTACAAGACCGTAATTTCGCACCGTTCCGGAGAAACCGAAGATACTTCGATTGCACACTTGGCGGTTGGATTGGGTGCTGGACAGATAAAGACCGGCTCGATGTCGAGGTCAGAACGTATCGCTAAATACAATGAGTTAATGCGAATCGAGGAAGGAAACTCGAAATTACATTTTGACTTTAACTTGATTGACGACTTGCGTCATCTAAAGCTTGAACGAGATTAGGTGCTTAGGCCAGATTTCATTAGCATGGAGTGAGAGATTATTCTGTGTGCTCAATATTTTGCAGTTCCCCCAAGAGAGTTAGGTGTCTTTACTAGCAGACAACTTGCCTAGAATTTTTAGTTCGCAGAGAGATTAAGTTAATTTGCTAATATCTAATCTGGCCCACGCGCGAATTATAGAACAAAAAATTCAAAAATTACAAGCTTGAGCACGATATTTTTTAATATTATTTTTTGCTTGTAAATATTGGGATTTTTATGATATACTTAGAAGTTTTAAGTATTCATCCTCATTAATAGTCGGAATGCCGAGTTTTGCGGCTTTATCAAGTTTGGACTTGCCCGGTTTGTCGCCAAGGATAAGCGCGGTGGTATTTTTGGTGACTCCACTTGTAATAGTGGCACCAAGTTTTCGAAGGTTATCCTCTGCTGTCTCACGATCAGAGCTTTCAAGCGTACCAGAGATAATATAACTTTTGCCGGCAAGTGGAGCATTCGATTTATCTTCAAAGGTCGGGTGGACGCCGAGTTCTTTCAATTCTTCTAGGAGCTTCAAATTATCTTCATCGGCAAAATAAGCCAAAATCGACTCGGCGACAATTTCACCAATATCTGGTATATCTATAAGGTCATCTTTTGTGGCGTTTGTCAAGCTCTCTATGGAAGTAAACCTGTCTGCTAATACCCTAGCAGTCTGTGCGCCAACATGACGAATGCCAAGAGCCGTTATGAACTTGTAGAGCGATGCAGTTTTTGAGGCTTCGAGGGCATCAACTAGGTTTTTTGCTGAGACTTCGCCAAAGCGTTCTAGTTGAGCAATTTTCCCTGGTTTTAGACGATAGAGGTCGGCAATAGAACGAACGAGATTAGCATCAATCAGGGCAGCGACGTTTTTTTCACCTAAGCCTTCGATGTTTAGTGCTGGCTTGCTGGCGTAGTACTCGATAGCACGTTTTAAAACCAAATCTGGAGTCTCACCTTTAACACGATAGACGACTTCCCCGTCTGGGCGCTCGAACTCAAGCTCGGGATACTGAGTTTTTAGAGCTTTTTTATAATCAAATTTCTGGGCATTATCTGGCCGGAGCGTGAGGAGTACCTCTTTGATTTGCGGGATAATGTCGCCAGCTTTGTAAATAATAACAGTGTCGCCAATGCGGACATCAAGACGGGCGATTTCGTCGGAGTTATGCAGGCTAGCATGACGAACAGTGCTGCCAGCAACGACGACAGGGTCAAGGATGGCTACCGGAGTAGCAGCGCCGGTGCGGCCAATAGAGATAACGATGTCGCGAACCTTGGTGGTGGATTCTTCTGCTGGAAATTTAAAAGCGACTGCTCCACGCGGAGTTTTACCGACGATTCCAAGCTTCTGGAAAATAGCACGGTCGTTAATTTTGATAACCATACCATCGGTATTAAAAGGTAAGTTTCCACGAGTTTCTCCGAGATGTTCAATCTCTCCAAAAACTTCGTCCAGAGAGTTAAAAACCCTATCTTGTTTCGAAGTTTGAAAACCGAAATCACTTAGGGCGCGATAGGCCGCTTGGTGAGTCTCAAGGTTGGGGGTGACTAGGTCGTAAGCCATAAATTTTAACGGGCGAGAGGCGGCAATTTTTGGGTCAAGTTGGCGAATACTGCCTGCTGCAAGATTGCGAGGATTAGCAAAAGGTTTTTCGCCCATTTTAATCTGTTTTTCGTTAAGTTTGTCAAAATCAGCTTTGAAAATTACGATTTCGCCACGGGCTTCCACTATCTCGGGAATATTATTTCCGTGTAATTTTAATGGAACATTGTCAATAGTGCGGACATTCATGGTAACATCTTCACCAACAAGACCGTCTCCACGAGTAACAGCCTGCGTTAAAATACCGTTTCTATATTTAAGACTACAAGCGAGTCCGTCCATCTTAATATCGGTGAAATACTGATAAGCTGCCGGAATAAGTTTCTGGTTGCGAGCTACCCAATCCTTAATTTCATCTTCGGAGAAAACATCGGCAAGTGAAATCATGCGCTGCCCGTGTGTAACCTTAGTGAACTTATCAAGGGGCTTACCAGCGACACGCTGAGTCGGTGAATCTGGCGTAATGAGATCCGGGAATTGTTCTTCAAGCTGAGAAAGCTCGTGCTTTAGTGAGTCAGCAGCAGCTTCGCTCATGGTCGATTCATCAAGGACATGATAATGGTAACGATAGTTATTAATTAGGCTGCGGAGTTTGAGAATGCGCTCTTTTGCCTCTTCATGAGTAAGTTTAGTCATCATAGTCTAGCATCCTTCTATAAAATAGATAGCTGTAGGTTGCGAAATAAATGACGCTGAAAGTTGTCATGACTTGAAGTTCCAGAGAGACAAACGGGATACCGACAAGCCAACTAAAGACAGATTTTAGCCATAGGTCTAGAAGAATGAGTGGTACCATGATAATTGCCCAGAAGATGGCGAGTGTAACAAACATGTAGATCATGCGAATAATGAGTTTAATACGCCGGCCGGCAACAAGGTCGGAGGCGGCATGGAGTGCGGCCATAGGGTAAAGACCAGGAGCTGTTACCGCAACAAGTGCAAGAAAGCTACCCGACAGGAGGTAGGCACTGAGCAAAATGAGGAGCGATGCAAAAATAAAGTAAATTAGGGCGTAAAATGGTGTAGCAAGAAATTCAGTGTTGACCGCAACTGCATAAGTGATAATCACAATCAGAATCGGAACACACTGAAGCAGAACTACCAGTAAAACTGCTAGAGTAGAAATAAGTGGAGACAAAGCATTATAAAGACCGTCGCGAAGCTTTGGATGATGATTTGCTAGAAGATGACGTACGAGATAAATCGTAACCAGCCAAGTAATTAAAAATAGCAAAATAGTAAAAACTTGCTGTACTTCGGTCATTCCCTGCGATAGCCCACCAGTAGTAACGGTGGAAATTAGTAACAGGCTAGATTTAGCTACCCCACCGATTTTGCCAGCAGCAAGACTCTCGGTTGTCTCGTCTAAAGATTTCTGGAATTCAACAAAAGTATCTTCGCTCATCAATCCAACAAGAATGATATTTGCAACCACTACTAATATAATTAATGGTAGAAAAATCCTCCAGTTTCGGAATAGTAGCTGAAAAGTAGACATAGCATGGTGCAACAGTCCTGGAACTTCAAGCGGACGATCATAATCTTCGCGGTAAGAACGTCTGAATGAACGATGCAGACGAACGTGCTTCGACTTTTTGTTCCAAACTTTGGCACGGGTCTTTTTGAAATTATCTTTAAAAAGTGTACTTGCCATTTTCTAGCCTTTCAATGCGTTTTTCGATAGGAGGATGAGTACTAAAAAGGTGAGAGACGGCAGATTTTTTAAGTGGATTATTAATAAATAAGGCCTCAGTTGCGGAATTCTGACGCTTCATCGGCTGAGCGTGGGTATCGAGTTTTTTGAGTGCAGCAATCATACCTTCGGGGTAGCGCGTAAGGTTAACTGCGCTCGCATCGGCAAGATATTCGCGTTCGCGCGAGACTCCAAGCTGAGCCAAAGTTGCAGCAATCGGGGCCAAAATCGAAGTGATAACCACGATAACTGCACCAACTGGACTACGATCATCGTCGTCACTAAGCCAGAGCATACGAATACCAAGGTCAGAAACATAACCAATTAAACAAACCAGACCAAAAACCAAAGTTGAAACACGGATATCATAATTCTTTACGTGTGACATCTCATGAGCCATGACGGCGGTAAGTTCTTTGTTATCCATAATATCGAGAAGCCCAGTAGTGGCAGCGACAACAGAATGTTCCGGATCGCGGCCAGTTGCAAAGGCATTCGGAGCAGGATCGTCGATAATGTAAATTTTCGGCATCGGCAGGCCAGCAGTTAGAGCTAAATTCTCGACCGTATTATATAACCGAAGATTGTCTTTTTTCTCTATCTCTTTCGCGCCGGTCATAGCTACGGCGAGGTGACTGGCGGCGAAGTACTGAAATAAGGTATAAGCGAGTGAGATAAGCGCAAACCAAAGCAATATATAGGTGTTGCCAAAAAAGTAGGAAAACGCAGCGCCAATTAAACCAATCACCAAAACGAAACCGATCATGATAATGACCGTGTTTCGTTTGTTGGCGGCGATTTGCTTATACATCTTAGAATTTTACTTCGGGAGCCTTGTCGATACGCTTCTTCTCGGCTTCGTCGACCTCATAATAGTCACGCTTTTTAAAACCGAAACCATTAAACAGGTTGATTGGGAAGAGCTTAATCTTAGTATTAATTTCTTTGGCACCAGCGTTGTAGAACCTGCGAGCAGCAACAATCTTATCCTCAGTGTCAGAAAGTTCAGTCATAAGCTGTTGAAAATTTTTGTCAGCCTTAAGTTCAGGATAAGACTCAGTAACAGCCATAATACGAGAGAGAGCACCCATGAAAGAATTGTCAGCCTCAGCGGTAGCCTTAACCGTACGAGCGCCCATCATCTTTGCGCGGGCTTCGGAAACAGCCTTAATTGCTTCGGTTTCGTGTTTTGCGTACCCTTTGACCGTTTCTAGAAGATTCGGAATTAGATCAGCGCGACGCTTAAGCTGTACCGTAATATCAGACCAAGCCTCATTCACGCGCTCATCAAGCTTGACTAGACTATTATATGTACTCCAGATGTAGATGACTACAAGTAGGACGACTACTAAAATTACAATTCCAATAATCATATTATCTCCTTAATTATAATTCCATTATAACACTTGTCGTTTATTTTTAGAAGTCTTCTAGTTCTTCAACTTCGTCGGATTTTTCAATATTATCTGGGTCGACTTCTGGTTCAAAAATCACTTCGGTAATCTCGCCTTTCTTAAACGGATTCAGATACTGAAGTGGTTTTGCTGCACTAAAATGTGTCGCGACAAGACCAGTATTAATAATAAGCGTTGTGTCCGTACTAAGCATCTTAGCGCCGCGAGCTGTTTTCGGAAAAGGCTTCAACTCTGGAGAAATCAAACCTAGATTTGAATGTGTAATATCCAGAAGTTTATCTAACCCAATCGGCACACAACCGCCGTGCGTATGACCAAAACTAATAACATCAAAATTCTTCAGAGCCTTAATCGATTTCCTAGTCAAATTTGGAGCATGGGCAGCAAACCAATTAATTTTATCCGGCTTCGGCTTCAAATCGAGAGACTGCAATTTTTCCTGGAACGGACGTGAATTATCCTTTCTGTGACCATCCTGGTCCATCACCGTATCCACCTCCTGAAAACAGCCAAAAACACGGATATTTTCAAGTTCAAACCACTCATCTTGTAGAAGCTTTACATCTGTTTCTTCGCAAATTTCACGCCAAATCGGCACTACATCGAGTTCAACTCCAGGATCAGTCGGAGTAATGAAATCATGACCACCAAGAACAAGGACTGTCGGCGCAGAATCAGAACAAAGTTTCATCGTATCTTTCAGCTTCTTGAGGGAATTCTGATCAAAAAGTTCAGTCGGACTATCCACGAGGTCACCTTGAAGAACAATCAAATCCGGCTCAATCTTAAGCATAGTCTGGTAAATTGCATATTTTTGAGACTCGGTAACAATCGGACTAATATGCCAGTCCCCGGTTACCGCTACCTTGACTTTATCATCAATTTCCGCCTCTGGATGGACGTAAAAACGTTGGCGCTTATAGATTTTCGTTTCCTTCAGACTCATCAGTTTTATTATAACAAATTGAGGGGGAAAGTGGAGGAAATTGTCGAGAAGAGTGGACAAAATCGCTTAAGTTTGATATAATAAGGATATAAAGGAGACCAAGTCTCTAGGGAACCTGATTTTTGTGTTGACATTTAGTCGTCGTTATCGGCGGCTAGATTCCAACTCCAAGCTTTACAAAATGTACACAACCGAGTACAGTAGTTTTTATCAACGAAACTCTTTTACAAAAGTAAAAAATCGCACTATTCGTGCGGATTCTGGTTTTTCTTGGAGGCGCCGACCGGAATTGAACCGGTGTACAAGGTTTTGCAGACCTCTGCGTAACCACTCCGCCACAGCGCCATATTTATATTTTAACATAAAAGTCGGCTTTTTGAGTAATATTCGGTCGAGACGCCTAGTAGTTTGACTTTTTTGGCCGAAAATGTTAATATTGGAGATGGAAAGCCAGCAGTTATGCTGGTTTTAGAAACTTAGTGAATCTGTTTGGAGGTGGTAGCTATGTCAGAAGAGAAGAGTGGCTCGGCGCGGACAGAGCTTGAATCGGTCAGAGATCGCCGCATGACGATTCCGGAGTGCCAGGTTCATACGATGTTACACATTGAAGAGGTTCGCAAGAATATTCGTTGGTTTACCGATAAACTAACGAACCGTGGAGTAAACCACGATAAGTCAAAGCTGAAGTCTCCCGAGGTGGAGGCTTTCGCCGAACACACCCCTAGGCTTGAACACCTGGAGTATGGTTCGGAGGCTTATGAACGTGAACTTGAGGAGCTGCAGGCTACCATTGACCATCATTACGCGAAAAATCGCCATCATCCTGAACATTTTGATAATGGGATTAATGATATGACGTTGGTTGATTTGGTTGAGATGCTTTGCGATTGGAGAGCATCTGCGAAGCGTAATAAAAATGGTAACTTGCTGAAAAGTATCGAAAAGAATGCGAAACGTTTTAATATCGATAGTCAACTGAAGCAGATTCTCGTAAATACCGCGAAAAGCATTGACGAGGCCGAATGACTCCGCGAATCTCCCCTGCTATTTGGGGAGATTTTTTAATGGAAAAGGTCTTTATTTTTTTATGCGTCCATGCTATAATGTTCATATCGTGCGAGCGTAGCTCAGCTGATTAGAGCGCTTCCTTGCCAAGGAAGAGGTCGAGAGTTTGAATCTCTTCGCTCGCACCATTAAGACAGCCGTAGGCTGTTTTTTGTATCCATACACCTGAAACAAAATTGCAATATTTTGGTGAAAATGTTTCAGGTGTTTTTAATGCTGGACAGGAGTTTGGCGAGAAGGAAGACAGCAAGGTTGACTAGGACGATGGTGGAGCTGGTGGGGGTCGAGCAGAGATAAGAAATGACTAGCCCGAGGACAAACGAGATACTAGAGATGAAAACCCCGGAGATGACGACGGACTTGAAAGTCTTGAAGATTTGCGAACCGGAGAGAGTCGGGAAAATAATCAGGCTGGAAATCAGGAGTGCACCCATCAGGCGCATGCCGAGCACGACTACAACAGAGCATAAAACCGCGAAAATCGCATTATATAACCCAACGCGCACACCAATGGACTGGGCGAATTTTTGATCAAAAGTGAGGGCGAAAATCTTGTGGTAAGACAGAATGTAGAGCGCGAGAACGGCGATGGAAAGAATAATACTAATCAGAACATCGCTCTCGCCGAGCGATAAAATGCTGCCGAAAAGATAGCTGTTTAAATCAACGTTGATTCCCTCCACGACCGAAACTGCGAAGGTACCGATAGCAAGAGCGCTGGCGGAAACGATGGCGATGGCGGCGTCGCCATTGATTTTGCTATTTTCGCTAAGTCTTAAAATGAAAAATGAGGATAGGACAACGACAGGGATGGCAAATTCGACTGGTGCAAAACCGAGCACCGTGGCGATAGCAAAAGCACCGAAAGCAACATGAGAAAGGCCATCGCCAATCATGGAATTTTTGCGAAGAACAAGTGGCACGCCAACGAGTGCGGAACAGAGGGAGATAAGCACCCCGACGATAAGAGCGCGGACCATGAAAGTATAGGAGAATATTTCTAGGAGATTATTCATGGTGCACCTTTTTATAAAAATCTTTGACGTTGCCGAAGAAAATGCTGCCAGGCCTGAGCGAGAGGACTTTGTTGCCGATAAGAGTATCGTGGTCCAAGTCGTGGGTAATCATCAAGATTGTAATTCCCTGTTTGTTTAGGTCGGTCAAGGTTTGATAAAAACTAGTTCTAGCATCGCGGTCAAGATTGTTGGCCGGTTCATCCAGAATCAAAAGCTTTGTCGTGGCGGCAAGGCTACGGGCGAGCAAAACTTTTTGGCGCTGGCCGCCGGAAAGATCGCAGAAGTTCTTCCGGGCAAGATGCTCGATTTTTAGGGTTTTAAGAGCATTCTTGGCGAGAGTTTTTTCTGATTTTTGGTAAAACGGACGTGCGCCGAGACGGTTTAGGGTGCCTGATAATACAATTTCATAAACCGAGGCTGGAAAATTTGCATCAACCTTGGTTTCTTGAGGCATATAGCCGACAAAGTTCTGCTTTAGATTCTTGTTGTAGACGATTTTACCTTTTTGCGGTTTTAAAAGTTTCAGAATACCTTTAATGAGCGTTGATTTACCGGCACCGTTCGGGCCGACGATGCAAATAAAATCGCCTTCGTCTATCTCTAGATTTAGGTTTTCAAGGATGGATTGATTATTATACCCAAGTGAGAGGTTTTTTAGTTTAATTAAGCTCACCTTATAATTATAGATGGTTTGAGAACTGGGCGCAAGTGTGGTATAATTGGTTTGTTCGTGATTCAACGAGCTAGCCCGAGTGGCGGAATTGGTATACGCGTTCGACTTAAAATCGAATGGAGCAATCCATATGGGTTCAAGTCCCATCTCGGGCACCAGAAAGTCCTCTTGAGATAGGGGATTTTTTTAAGAGTTGAAGAATTCGGTTAGAATTTTGAGGTTATTTTTCATAATGTCGACAAAGGTGATACCGGATTCGAAGTCGGAGGGAGAGATATTGTGAGCGGCGTTTAGTTCTTTAACTTCTGCGCCGGTGGCTTCGGAGATGGTTCGTGCGAGCTTGTCTGAGGTAAATTCGGTTTTGAAAATTGTCTTGAGGTTTTCTGATTTGACTTTGTCGACTAAGAAGGCTACCGTGCCGCTGCTGGCTTCGGTTTGTTCAGAACAACCAGGAAAAGCTGCGAAGTATTCGAATCCGTACTCATCTACAAAGTAGCGGAACGGGAAGCGATCGGCAAAAATTAAAGTTTTATTATTTGTGGCTAAATCGCGGAAAGATTGGTCAAGTTTGATGATTTCGGCGGCGTATTGGTCGGCATTAGTCTGATATTTTTCGGAATTTTCTGGGTCTTTTTCAGATAGTTTCTGGCGGATAGCTGCTAATAGCTTCACGGTGTTCTTCAGGCTAGTCCAGATATGTTCATCATATTCCGGGCTGTCATCTTCCGTTTCGTCTGATTCCATACCCTCAGTAAGCTCTTCGGTTTTTAAATTGACGAAGTCCATAAGACGTAGGGTTTTTTCGCGCGGAATATTATTATCGGCAAGAAGCCTATCAACCCATTTCTCCGATTCTCCGCCATTATAGATAAAAAGGTCAGCATTAGAAATATCAATAATATCTTGCGGAGTAGGTTCAAAACTATGCATATCGCTGCCGGGCTTTAGCAATAATTCTACGGAGCCTGAGTTACCTGTTATGGCGCGGGTAAGGTCATAACCAATAAAGTTCGTAGCGATGATCGATGCTGCCTGAGTGTTATCCGGTTTAAGCTTAGAGAGTGCAAAAAATCCGCCGATTATTAATAAGATACAGAGGAGTGTGGCGAAAAAAGTCTTCATTATATTTTTTAACATATAACTTATTATACCATAAAGAAAATGCGCCCGGGTCGAGGACGCATTTTTAATAGTCTTTCTAGGCATATTAGCCAGAAACACTCCTAACTCGGGAGATCGGGCGGCTCTCAACTTTCGTCCGATATCCTTATTTATATTTTAAGTTATCTAGGTAGAGCTTGTCAAGATTGAAATTAAGTTTCTTTTCTGTTTTAGCTAAAACGTTTTCCACAGATTTTTTATCATGCTGTAACAGAGGAAAACCGAACAGTTTGTGCTTGATTTTTCTTTATTTTATGTTTATATATGCTAGACAGTTTTAGTTTTATTTGCTATACTTAGGGCATGACAAGTGGAGGAAAAAAATCTTGGCTAGATAAGTGGCTGGAGGGTTTGGGTTTGGCTTTTACTGGCCTAAAATCAGCGATGCGCACGCGAAGGTTCTGGGGGTTTTTCGTGCTAACTTTCATAATTTTTGGAACACTGCTAAATCTACTCGGCGGCGGAACGGCATCTTTTAGTCTGCTTGCCGTATCTGGATTCGGTGGAAAAATGAAGATTATCCTGGATGCCTTCTTAGGTCTTTTTGGAATTGGTCAGTTCTTCCTGGACTGGCTAGTGGTTTTTGTGGTGACCTTTTTGCAGGCTACTTTAATAGGGGCGATTGGAGTAGCGTGGAAAAGGAACAAAGATCAGGAGAGTTTGCAAAGTTCTGGAATTGTAGCTGGGCTCGCGATTCTCGGAAGCGGTTGTCCAACATGTGGTACGGCTCTAATAACGCCAATTTTAGCGACGATTTTTTCGACCGGTGGGTATGCGATTGCCGGCGTAATCTCGCGTGTAATTACTTTATTGTCGGTTATTGTGGCATTGTTCGCTTTGTATAAGGTTGGTAATGGATTGAATGGATGTAGGCTAAATCTTAAGGAGAAAAAATGAAACAAGCCGGAAAAATCGTACGCATTGTTGGGCTGGTAGTGGTGAGCGTAGCAGTACTGATGCTTATTATACTCAGTGCAGCGACAAAACCTTCCAGTGGTGACAAGGTTTGGGATTCGCGAACTACCGTCGGGAGCCTTAATGCGAAAAATTATTATGTACAGTATACTGATCTTGCCTGCCCATACTGCAGCGTATTTTCCAGGAACTTGATGGATAATTTTGAGGAGTTTAAGCGTGACTATATCGAAGGTAAGGATATTTTATACGAAGTACGCGTGACAGATTTCTTGTATGAATACGGTGAACATAAGACTGGAATGTCTCGTTGGGGAGCGGCTGGTACATACTGTGCAACACAAGAAGATAAGTTCTGGGAATACTATCATGCGGCGCTAAAATCTCTCTGGAAGGATTATCATTCTAAGGGGATAGGGGTATCTAAGGAATCGCCGATGATTGAAGACATGACTAAAGATTACTGGGTGAAAATTGGCGAAAAAGTGGGGTTTGATAAAGCTGAGTTTGCTAGCTGTATGGATAGTGGTGAGACTGTTGAAGCTATACAGAAAAATACAGCGAAAGCGGCAAAAAGTGCGAATGGGATGCCTTACTTCGTATTTAATAAGTTCGTTTCTAGTGGGTTCGACAATAATTGGGGGTGGGACTACGTGAAAGAATATTTAGACGCTGGGCTGCGAGCCAATTAGCTTAGCCTCGAACAGGACGGTGGGGACGGCTGGTGGTGGCGTAAAATCAGTAGGTTTCATGGGGTAGCGAATTTTAGTCTGATATTTCTGGATAAGTTCTTGACCAAGTTTAGAGGTATAATGTCGGTCAGTATTGAGAAGTTTGAGCGCGAACTGTTTTTGTAGAATTAGATAGAAACTTTCTGGTGGATTTTTAGCCGACAAAAGTTTGTGGACTATTTCTGAGCTAAGATGAAAAGGTGGGTTGGCAAAAATTTTATATGGTATCTTATTGGGGAGGTCGTAATCAAGAAAATCCTGTTCGACAATTTCTACGTTATCAAATTTCTTAGTATTTTGGCGAAGCTTAGCTGCAGTTTCATGATCTGGCTCGATAGCGATAACCTTCCGGCAGCGCTTCGCTAAGGCCGACGTAATTACGCCGGAGCCAGCACCAATGTCTATCACCGTGTCGCGTTTTTTGATATTAGAATGGCCAATCAGAAAGAGTGCCAGCCGTGGACTGCTTAGAAAATGCTGTGAAAGAAGATGATTTCGCAAAAACTATGCTCCAAGTTTAGATTGTTCACCAGTTTCAAAGTTCTTCAAAGTTAGATTTCCGGTACTCGCTTCATCTTCGCCAATAACTATGCCGTATTTAGAAATTTTAGCAGCATGGGTGAGCTTATCACTGAGTTTTTTATCAGTTAGTATGACGTCTACGGAATTATTTTTAGCACGAAGTTCGTTGGCTACTTTCAAAGCATAGGCCTGTTCATTTTCCGAAATTGGGATAATAGTGATATCAATTAGGTTATGTTTAATATCGCTAAGTAGGTCATGTTCGCTGAGAACGTAAAATAAACGCGTGAGACCAATCGAACCGCCAACGCCTGGGAAATTTTGGTCCGTATAATGCCCGGCGAGATTTTCGTAGCGACCTCCAGATCCGACCGAACCAATTTCGCGATATTCGGGGAGAAATGTCTCAAAAACTGTGCCGGTATAATAATCTAGACCACGCACAATTAGCATATCTGCGGAAATTTTAGACTTAAGACCTTGCGACTCGAGAGAGTTCATAACTTGATTGAGTTCGGATACACCTTGTAGGTAGGTCTCATCCTCGATATTAAGTGATTTAAGTTTAGTGACAGCCTCTTCCCTTTCGCCACGAATAGCCATGAATTTATTTAAAATATCTATTTGACTTTCTGTCAAGTTTATTTCGTTAAGAGATTGTTGGGTCTTTTCAGGAGAAACTTTTTCGGCATGGTCAATGATGCTAAAAATTTCTTTCGATTTCGACTCTAAATTCTGAGACTTTAGGAGGCCGGTTAAGAGCTTACGATTAGAAATACGAATAAGCATACTAGGTTTTAAGAAAGTACTAAGTGCCTCATGGAGTGTAGCAATAATCTCAGCGTCGTAGGCAATACTCAGGTTATTCCGGCCAACGATATCAATATCACATTGATAAAATTCACGGAAGCGACCTTTCTGGGCGCGCTCACCACGAAAATTACGGCCGATTTGGGTGACCTTAAACGGAAAATGTAAGTTGCTCTCATGTTCGACGACATATCTAGCGAGTGGAACGGTATGGTCAAATCTCAGAGCCTGGTCAGCATCTTGGTCCGTCTCGGCAGTTTTAACTACTCTATAGATTTGCTTTTCGGTGTCACCGCCAGCTTTTGCGAAAAGAACTTCTGTGCGGTCGATAGTCGGGGTCTCGATATTTTGAAAACCGTGCTTTCGATAAACTTCGCGAATTCTGGACTTAATTTCATCAAAAATAGCCTGCTTCTCAGGTAAAAGTTCCTGTGTGCCAGAAATTGGCGTAGTATTCATCTTTTTCATACTGCAATTATACCAGAAAATAAACTCTGGGTCCATCGCTAGGAGCGGGTATTTGTCGTGATGATTCTTTCATGTTAGAATAAAACCATAGAAAAGGAGCTACGTAGTGAAAGTTATTGAACTTAATACTGAAAATTTTGAAAAAGAGGTCCTAGAATCGGACAAACCCGTATTGGTTGATTTTAATGCGGATTGGTGTGGCCCATGCCAAATGATGAGACCGATCATTGAAGAATTTGCTGAAGAATATAAAGAATATAAGGTAGCTTCTCTTAATATTGATGGGGCAGAATCTCTCGCTGAGAAATACGAGGTTTCTGGTATTCCATGCTTAATCGTATTCAAAAACGGCGAGGAAGTCGCTCGCACTATAGGCGTCCAATCGAAAAGAAAACTTAAAAAACTAATGGAAGCATAGTTATGTACGATATAGTTATTATCGGTGCTGGTACTGCTGGGTTGACTGCTGCGATTTATGCCTGCCGTGCTAATAAAAAAGTTCTTGTTCTCGAATCCGATGTCTATGGTGGTCAAATCGTTAAGACCCTAAGGATAGAAAATTATCCTGCTACGCCGCATATTTCTGGCGTTGACTTTGCGAAGTCTCTCTATGCGCAGGCTACTAATCTCGGCGCAGAAATTGAATTTGAAGAGGTTGTCAAAATTGAAAATTATGACGATCGTAAAATTGTGGTTACTGCCGACAATACGTACGAGACTGCGACTATTGTCATCGCTACTGGTTCACACGATAAAAAACTCGGTCTCGATCGTGAAGATGAATTATTTGGTCACGGAGTTTCTTATTGTGCAACTTGCGATGGTGCGCTATATAGCGGCAAGGATGTCGCTGTTGTTGGCGGAGGCAATACCGCCCTCTATGAGGCACTTTATCTTTGTGATATTGCGAAAAAAGTCTACCTTATTCATCGCCGAGATGAATTCCGGGGTGATTTGGCGTTAGTCGATAAAGTCCATAAAAAAGCAAATGTCGAGTTTATCATGAACAGCACGGTTACCGAGTTGTTCGGCGACAAGAAATTAGATAGGGTTGAAATTACCGATACTACTGACGGCAAGGTTTCTGAACTTCGGATTGCCGGGCTTTTCATAGCTGTTGGTCGCGAACCGTCTACAAGGATATTTAGAGATATTGTCGAGCTTGATTCTAATGGCTATATAAAAACTGATGAAGCTTGCCACACTAATATCCCTGGCATTTTTGCCGCTGGCGACGTTCGCACAAAAGATCTTCGTCAGCTCGTTACTGCCACGTCGGATGGCGCGATTGCAGCGACTGAGGCTGTGAGGTACTTGAACCAAAAATAGAAGTGTGGTATACTTAAGTTTAGCAGGATAGTTTGTTTCCTCGTTTGGCTCTGTAGCTCAGTTGGTAGAGCAGAGGCCTGAAGAGCCTTGTGTCACTGGTTCAAGTCCAGTCGGAGCCACCAGATTTTATATAAGTCGGCATTTTGGCCGATTTTTTAGTAGTGAAATTCTATTAAGTAATTCGTGTTAATACAATAGAGCCGCCCAGAGAGGGCGGCACGTTTGCGACGGACGAGACTATGCGTGTTTATAAAGACGGACGGTTGATACATGATAGCCAGAATTGAACGCGGCAGTAGTAAACTTATCCTTATGGAAGTCGTTAGCGGATTTCGGCTGATCAATAATCTCGAAAGCTACGACAGAGTTTAACATCTCGGGGCCAATTTGGGTTAGTACTTCAGCAACATTAGGCTTAAACAGTCCATAATACTCGTACTTATGAAGGCACCTGAAATTCCCTTCAGGGATTGGGACGATTTCACCTTTTTTAACGGGTTCTTCGGTTTCATCTTCCCACAGGTAGCTAATATTGAATAGTTCTTCATCACTAAACTCCCTGAGCCAATAGAGTTTGCCATTTTTCTTAACTACGGGTTTAATGTGGGAATATCGTTCAATAATTTCTTCACGTGTAATCCATGAAATGTGCATATCAGACACATAAACCACCTCCCTTTCTGTCTTATTGAAGAATTTGTGACTGAACTATTTAATTATAGCATGTCCCTTGAAAAAGCAAAACTAGCCAAAGGACCTTTTATCTTTTCTTTTCATGATATAATGTTTTCATGAATAGAGTACCGCTTGCGGAGCGGATGCGTCCGCATGAGCTTTCTGAGGTTGTAGGACAGGACGACATTATTGGGGATGGAAAGATTTTGACGGAGATTGTGAAACGTGGTGAACCGGTAAACTTGATTTTTTGGGGGCCTCCGGGAACGGGAAAGACTACACTAGCGCGAATTTTGGCACGAGAATATAAGGCAGATTTTGTGGAGCTTTCGGCAGTAACGGCCGGGAAAAAAGATATCGAGCAAGTTGTGGAACGGGCGCGACAAAATTGGAATTTACAGACACGAACGGTTCTATTCGTGGATGAAATCCACCGTTTTAATAAAGCTCAGCAAGATGCATTCTTGCCACACGTGGAATCTGGTTTAATAATTTTAATCGGAGCGACAACGGAAAATCCATCGTTCGAGGTGATTTCGCCGCTTTTGTCGCGATCGCGCGTAGTAATTGTTTCGCCATTATCAAAAGATAATATTATCACGGTTTTGAAACGAGCAGTAAAAGCGGAAAAAGTATCGAAACGGGTTTCTAGTAAGGCGCTTGACTATCTGGCAGAACTTTCTGGTGGTGATGCTAGGAGCGCGCTTGGCGATTTAGAGTTGGCGCTTAGTTTGGCAGATAAAGTCAATGTAGCGGTCGTGAAAGAAGCGGCGGGGCGGAAGGTTCCTGGCTATGATAAATCTGGTGACAAGCATTACGATAATATCTCCGCGTTTATTAAATCGATGCGTGGTAGCGATGTTGACGCGACCTTGTATTATCTTGCACGCATGGTGGAAGCTGGTGAGGATCCAAAATTTATTGCGCGTAGGATGGTAATTTTTGCCTCTGAGGATATTGGCCTAGCTGGGAATGGTGCTTTACCGATTGCGGTTTCTTGTTTTCAGGCGATTGAGCGAGTAGGCATGCCGGAGGGAGGGATTATTCTCGCGCACTGCGCATGTGCGCTTGCGAAGTCAAAGAAAAGTCGGGTATCATACGATGCCTGGACCCGCGCAAAAGATTTAGCACATAAATCGATGGGATTGCCGGTGCCGGTGTGGCTCAGGAATGCGCCGACTAAGCTGATGAAAGATCTAGGGTTTGGTAAAGGGCAGAAGTGGGAGGCGGGTTTTCATCTCGATAAAAATTATTTACCGGATGAAATCGCCGATCAAAAAATTTTTAAGAATTAGTTTTCGTCCAAGAAACCGCCGGATTGGCGAGTCCAGAGTTTAGCATAATGACCATTTTTGGCAAGAAGTTCTTTGTGGGTGCCCTGCTCGACAATTTTACCATTGTCGAGGACAACGATGCGATCAAGGCTAGCAACGGTGGAGAGGCGGTGGGCGATAACAATAGAAGTA
Organism: uncultured Candidatus Saccharibacteria bacterium; assembly: GCA_947168825.1. GTDB lineage: Bacteria > Patescibacteriota > Saccharimonadia > Saccharimonadales > Saccharimonadaceae > Nanosyncoccus. Next base: position 31,673 of record CAMVNH010000003.1, on the reverse strand, counting down.
CGGTTTTTCATAAGTTGGATAAGCGCTTCCTGGATTAGGGCTTCGGACTCCGAATCAAGCGCCGAGGTCGCTTCATCCAAAACTAGAATTGGGGCATCTTTCAAAATTGCGCGAGCAATAGCGATGCGCTGGCGCTGACCGCCGGAGAGTTTGATTCCCCGTTCACCAACTAGGGTTTCGTAGCCATCTGGAAGCCTTTTAATAAACTCATCGGCGTTCGCGAGTTTCGCGGCGCGTTTAATTTCTTCTTTGGTCGCATTTAATTTTCCGTAGGCAATGTTTTCGGAGATACTACGATGGAAAAGCGCGGTTTCTTGCGGAACATAAGCGATGCTTTCACGCAGAGATTTTTGGGTAATATGTTTAATGTCTTCGCCATCAATGGTGACTGTCCCCTGCTCCACATCAGCAAAACGAAGAAGTAGTTTCGTGAGTGTGGTCTTACCGGAACCAGAAACCCCAACCAGGCCGATGCGCTCGCCGGGTTTTACATCTAAAGAAAAATCCTCAAAAATCGCATCTCTCGCATCAGAATGTTTGAAATAAATATGATTGAATAAGATTTCGGCATCTTTAACTTTTAGCGTCTTCGCATCTGGTAAATCAATGACATCATCTTTCATGTCTAGGATTTCGGTCATGTCGTGAGCATCGCCAAAAATTTTATTAAATTTACGCATGATTTGACCAAGGTTTCGGAGTTGATCGATGATTTGGCGAGAGTAACTCCAAATCAGAATCAGCACGCCGGCAGAAAAACCAAACCAATGTGAGCCAACGAGCATGAAGAAAATGCAGGCGGCGATATTGATTGTCCCGGTTAGGTCAAAAAGAGTGTTGCGCGTTAGATAGGAGTTAATCATTTTATACATGACATTTTTCCAGTTGCCGCAGATTTTTGTATAGCGTTTAATTTCATATTCTTCGCGAGCATAGGATTTAACCGAAGCGACATTAGAAATCGCATCGGAAAGTTGGCCGATAGCTTTGGAATGAGCACTGGCTTCGGCCTCGTTAATATCAATAATTTTTAGTGAAGAGCGAATGGCGATGATGGAATAGAGGATGGCAAGCATAACGACGATTGCCCCAACGATTGGCGCAACGATAAACAAAGCGATTGTACATGGAACGACCGTGAAAGCAAGTGGTATAACGCTAAACATTAGCTCGTCGATAAGGCTTTCGTAGGCGTTGACAAAACGGTTGGTTTGCGAAACGAGCGAACCAGAAAAGTGGTCTGAGTGAAACTGCATGGACTGAGCTTCGATAGCAGAAAAACACAAGATGCCGAGATCAGTTGTAGCTTTAACCTCCATTTTCCAGGAAACATACCAACGAATTTGGTGCAAAATCACCTGGCAAATAATTTGGAGCAAGACTACCATAATAGCAGGAAAGGCTAGGCGTTGAAAAATTTCGGCTTGTGTTGGGTCCTGAGCGACGACGTCAATGATTTCGGCAACAAAGAATGGAATTAGGAGTGAATTCGCCAAAATCACTACCGGTGTTAGCAAAAAGCTAGTCGCGGTGGCGCCTTTATAGCGTTTGGTGATCTGCCACCAATAATGGAGAGTCCGCGGAATCAATGATTTGGACTTTTTACTTGATTTTGCCATGAAATTATTATATCATAAGGAAGTGATTAACAAGGAGAAAACATGGCAGACTTTAATAAAATCTTAAAACCAGGCGACTACGAAAATGGTGAAATTAATGTTGTCGTAGAAATCCCGACTGGTTCGAATCACAAAATTGAATGGGACCGTGAAAATGCGTGTTTTATGCTAGACCGCGTGGAACCAATGGCGTTTGCAAAGCCTTGTAATTACGGTTTTATTCCGCAGACTTTGGATGAGGATGGCGATGAGTTAGATGTGCTACTTATTACCGACCAGCCACTCACGACTGGAATCTATACTTCCGCTAAGATTCTCGGCGTGATGAAATTCGTGGATGATGGCGAAGTTGATGACAAAATTATCGCTGTACCGGCAGATGATCGTAATAATGGCGATAAGTATCAGACGCTAGAAGATTTGCCAAAGCGTACGCTCGAGCAAATTGAGTTCCACTTCAACCACTACAAAGATCTGAAAAAACCAGGTACGACAAAAGTGGAAAAGTTTGGTGATATCGCCGAGGCGAAACAAGTCATCAAAGACGCTATTGAACGTTGGAATAAGAAATAGCTTATCTACTACGACGAGCCGCAAGGTAGGATCTGATTAATCGCTTAACAGCATCCGTAACAACCTTGCGGTCTTTTTTTGATACAGAGCGATAGGTTTTTAGTACGGCTGGGAGGCTTTTGGTCCATGTTTCAGCAAATTCGCGTGGAGTGTTAAGGTCATTTTTAGAAAAAAGCCGAAAAATAACATCTGTAAAAATCTTTTTCTGCTCAAAACTCATACCTTCAATCCAGTCTGTCAAAGTTTTATCGATAACATCACTGCGTTTCGTAACCTCTGTTCCAACCATCTTAGTTCCAGATATCTCCCAAGAATAAATGTCGTGTTGATAGAAATGTTCAGCGTTACTTTTTATAACCTCAAATTTTTCGACGTGATCAAATAGGCGACCAACGATTGAATCCTGAGGAATAAAACTTTGAATTTTGGGAAGAATAATACCAAGATTGGCATCGTCATAAATTTTTTTGTTTAGCCCTGGGCCGTCGAAATTATAGACTTTCACGATTCGGCGCTGTAACAATTCTGGAGACATAATTGCAGAATACATAGAGATGTTTCCACCTTTGGAATGGCCACCGATCCAGATTCTTTTCCAGGGATATTTTTTAGCAATATGTTTTAGGTATTTCAGGGCTTCTTTTTGGGCGGGGACACTTTCCATGAAAGCCATATTGAAATCCTCTTTCCAGCCAAAAAGATGCTCGTCGGTACCCATGAAAGAAACGTAGAGGTCGCGGCGGTTGATATGTATCGTTATTGCGGAAAACTGTTTTGCTATTTCAGGATTATTTTTCCGAATATAATCCGTAACTTTTAGCTGGCCGAAACGTCGGCTTTCGCCCATGAGTGCGATGAACTTTTGATCGTCCGGCCAAACATAGACACTGGTAGGGAGTTTTTCCATTTTTTTGGCAATATTTGAAACGGTTTCAACACGGCTAACCCTAATGCGGTTAAACGGCATATAGGAGAAGCGAGCAAGAGCTAGGCCGTCAACGTCGTTAATCGGCTCTTTTCTGTTGATTTTTAAATCACCACGCCAAGTTAGATAATCGTTAAGATTTGCCATCTAGAGTTCTTCGATTTTTATGCGAGTCTGTTTAGCGGTGTCACGATCGCGAACCGTAACAGTACCATCTTCCAATGTGTCGAAATCAATAACTACGCATTTTGGCGTACCAATTTCGTCTTGCTTGCGATAACGTTTGCCGATATTTCCAGAATCATCCCAAGTGACGTTGCCATATTTTTCACGCAGTTTGTCGTAGACAAATTTAGCTTTTTCTACTAGCTCGGATTTATTTTTCAAAAGTGGTGAAACGCAGAAACGGAATGGAGCAAGATTCTCCGGTAAACGCAACACAACACGGCGGCTGCCATCAATTTCGTCTTCATCGTAGGCGGCGGATAGAACCGCGAACATCAAACGTTCAACACCAATTGAAGGCTCAATGACGTGTGGGACAAAAGTTTCTTTAGTGTTTTTATCACGATACTCCACATTTTTTCCGGAAGCTTTCATGATATTCTGTAAATCAAAATCAGAACGATAAGCAATACCCATTAGTTCCTCGCGGCCGTTCGGATAATCAAACTCGATATCGACGGTGCGTTTAGAATAGTGCGCGCGATCTTCGGCTGGAACTTCGAGGTCGTGGAGTTTAGATTTTGGCAACTTCATAACATCGGTAAGGAAATAGTGAGTTTCATCAAGTAATTTTTCAAAATTTTCTTCCCAAGTATCTGGATGTACGAAATATTCTATTTCCATTTGCGAACACTCACGATCACGCAGGATAAAATCGCGTGGCGAGATTTCGTTGCGGAAAGCCTTGCCTTGTTGAGCGAGACCGAAAGGAATGTCTGGATAAATACTGTCGACAACGTTTTTGTAGTTAGTAAAAATTCCTTGTGCGGTCTCAGGACGGAGGTAGGCAACACTCGTATCGTTTTTGACGGCACCGACGTGGGTCTCAAACATCATATTAAATTGACGAACTTCTCCCCAATCGCATTGATGACAGGTAGGACATTTAGCGGCAGCATCCATAAGTTCCTGCCTCGTGACATGCTCGGAAAAATCGCCAAGATGATCAGCACGAAAACGACCGTGACAATTACCACATTCTACTAGAGGATCAGAAAAAGTGGCGGTGTGGCCGGAGGCAACCCAAGTACGTGGATTCATAAGAATCGCGGCATCAATGCCATATATGTCGTCGCGTTTTTCAACCCAAAAATTCCACCATTCATCCATGATTTTCTTTTTAATCGCGACACCAAGCGGCCCAAAATCCCAAGTTCCAGCCATGCCACCATAGACATCGCTACCTGGAAAAATAATACCGCGGCGTTTACATAAACTTACAATTTCTTCTGTATTATTCATATCTTTATTTTACAACTGATTCAGAGATTTCGCAACGTATAAGACTTCTGGTATAATCTTATCGATATCATTAATGCGGCAAATCAAATTAAGTGGGCTAGTCAAAATAAGTCGCATAAGTTTAATTTCGTCAGCATGAATTTTGCCTTGTGGTAGAGGCCTTAGGGCCTTATCCGTGCTATCCCAAACATAATTAGTTTCAGGGTCGAGTTTTACGCCAGAAGTATCAGTTAATAAATTAATCTGTTCACCGTTGATACTGGCAAAATTAAAGTAGAACCAAGCAGCAATTAGATTAGTTGATATCTGTGGGTTGTTTAGACCTTCGTGACATTCTTTGACTAAGTTGAAATACTCTTGGCTTTCCACTTGCTCGGTAGCACGACCGACTTTGCGGACAATTTCTGAGGCAAGTTCAAGACGATCAAGATCAGACAAAATATGTTGGTAGAATTTCAACATTTTTGCAGATGTGAGAATATTTTTTTCCGTCTTTGGGTTTTGATGAATAGTAATTTCTGATAGACAAAACATTTCAATACCGCCAGCAAGGCGTGATTTTTCCCTTCTGACTGAGCGAGCAAGGGCAGTAATTTTTCCGCCCGGAGTCAAAAAGTCAAGAAGGCGGTCAGCCTCGCCAATGTTCGTACGACGAAGCACGAAAGCTTCAGTCTTAACATCGGTCCCAGCCATGTGCGTAGTTCTCCGCATATTTTTGGATATCAGCCGGAAGCATTGTGGCTTTGTCTAAGACTCCAACCACACCATATTCTTCAAGACGGCAATCAGCTAAGCCTAATGAAGATATGATGACGACTGGAATTTTCGAAGTATCGCTATAGGAAACGAGTTCATTCAAGAGAGTAAAACCGTCCGGGCCATCCAACATTATGTCTAAGAAAATCAGGTCGGGTAGGGTATTTTCAAGACTATGGATAGCGTCAATAGCGTTCGAAAAAATTTTGGTCGGATACGGCCTGCAAGCGGATTCTATACATTCGGCCATGACCGAATCGTCGTCTATAATAAATATCATCAGAATAACCTCGCTTGTTTAGAAACTTTGAGATCAACAAAGAAGCTAGTTCCATCACGGTGCCGGATGGCTCCAACCTCAGCGGACATATATTGTGAAAACTTCGAAGCAATATAGAGGCCAAGCCCAGAGCTGCCTGGACGCATGGCAATCGAGGTTGGTTTTTCGACCCAGCCTTTTTTGAGACTCTTCCAAACGTCAGTTGGTAGAGCTGGGCCAAAATCACGGACAGAAAGACGAACTTTGTCATAATAATCTTTGACTATGAGTTCTGAACGACTTTCTTCGTTGGAATAGTGCATGGCATTTAGGCAAAAATTATAGACAACGCTATAGAGTAGGTCTCGGTTTGCTACGACTAAACGGGAGCGGTTCGTATAGGAGACTTCAAGATTACGATGGTTAAATCGGAAAAGATTGGTAAGCTCGCGCGTAACATCGTCGCAGACCGCACGCACAGCTACTGGCTCCATCTGAAATAGGCCATCCTCGAGACGAGCAATTTTCGTAAGATCGTTGACCTGGCGGATGGCACGGTCGGAGACATTAATCATTTGCGACTGGATTTTTTGACGTTCGGAGTCGTTTCTGGTAAGTTCAAGAGAGAAGGCGAGCTGGCGCAAGAGGGCTAGCGGAGCTTTTAGCTCGTGTGCAGCCACCAAAATACCATTTACCTCGCTTTCCATATTCTTATTTTAGCACAGTAAAAATTTTATGAAAAATGGTTATGAATTGTAGGAGACCGTATCAAGAATTTTGAAGAAATCTTCTTGGAAAATCATAGCATCAGTCTGAATAATAGCTGCTTTATCGCGGATCTTGATCATGGCAAACATACCCTGAAGCTTATTATCGAGTAAACCAGTATAGATATTGACATTGCCACCACCGACCTGGCGGACAGAGATAGAAAGCTTGCCGTCTTTTATACTCTTTTCAAAAGATTGAGCAACAGTATCGTAGGATGAATCGCGAATGATGACGCGCAGAGCATTGATGCTGTCCTTGCTGACAGGATTGACTGCAACTGGATTAAAGTAAGCTTCGTAGTCTCCGCCAGAAGTAGCATCCTTAGCAATATAAAGGCTCCAAGTTTTTGGATACTCAAAAGAAAGCTCACCGTAATCAGCCGGGCCAGCAAAAGTCTTATATGGAGATTTTTCACGCTCGGTGAATTCATCTTCAAGCTTGACGGTATTATCATTAACAGCAACGGCAACAGCTTCCTGAATCTGGCCGTCAACATTACTTTGAGCGTCAGACCATCGTGCATACATCCAGATAAAAAGTCCGATAAAAGTTACTGCGGCTAGCGTGGAGATAATGGCTAATACCATAAGCCAGCGTGGCGAATGGTTCTCACCACTAGTAACTGCAGCGGCAGTAGGATTGTTCGGATTAGGCTGCGGGGGCAAAGCACTGCCAGCACTAAAGACTGGGGTAGTAGCATTAGCGCTACTGAATTGAAAAGTTTGGTTGGGTTGGGTCTCCCCAAAATTGTTATCCATAGTTTTATTATAGCTTATGCTTCTTCTTTTGAAAAGTCCTGATTTATGACTTCAATTTTATTTTTTAGACTTTCGAGATCCTTCTGGATATTCTTCGCAAGCTCAACGGTAGAACGATACTTGTCTGGAGCCTTCTCAAGCACAAAATCTTCACCATAAAACCATTCGACAGCTTGGTTTAGATCTTCGATTTTTTGGTTGATGGATTTTTGTTCAGTCATGTTATTCCCTTTCTTTAATTGCTTTAATTTCAGCAGTTAGTTCTTGCTTTTTTGTTGTAATTTTTACAATGCTCCCGGGGCTGATTTTGCCGGATAAAATAGCGTAACCATGAGACAAAATATGCTCCGGATTCAATCCGTCGAGAATTTTCAGGGTGTGTTCGATATCATTTTTAGTCTTTGAAATTTCTTCGGAAATTTTGCGATTGACGTCCGAAAGATAATCAACAATTTTGCTCGATAAGACTTCAAGATGGCGACGAAAAGTCGCATTAACCGAATGAATCTGTGAATTTAGACGACTCTCTTCGTTTGTGATACGCTGAATAAGGCTGGCATGAGCATGAGAGATGAGCTTATGCAAATTAGCAGTCTCAGTCTTGCGATCTTTAGTTAATATTTCTGCACAGTTACTCGGCGTGGAAGCACGGATGTCGGCAACGAGGTCAGCAAGAGATTCATCAACTTCGTGACCGATACCGGTAATAACTGGGATACGTGAAGCAGCAATGCTGCGAGCAAGCAGTTCATCGTTGAAACATGAGAGGTCGTCGGCCGAGCCACCACCACGAATAATAGCAATAACCTGTACCTCTGCACGTTCGTTGAGGTAGTTTAAAGCTCTGATGATTTGGTCTGGGGCGACGAGTCCCTGAACCTGAGTATGGCAGACTTGGATGTCGAGCCCGCCCCACCTACTATTGATAATTTTGCAAAAATCAGCATAGCCAGCAGCACCAGTGGACGAAATGACGCCAATTTTAGTCAAATCTTTCGGAAGTGGGCGTTTTTTAGACGGATCGAAGAGCCCTTCTTTTTCGAGCTTTTTCTTTAGCAGTTCGTAACTCTTCTTGATACTACCTTCGCCGACTGGTGAAATCTGACGAACAGTAAAAGAAAACTTACCCCAATTCGTAATTTTTGGCATGCCTTTGACCATAACCTTCATGCCGTCTTCAAGTTCAATTCTTAAATCCCAAATTGGCATGAAACAACTCATGCTTCCGTTCTCATCTTTGAGATCGAAAAAGACCCATTTGTTCTGATTAACTTTAAAACCGGAGACCTCACCTTCGACAATACAGCTAGAGAAAGAATACTCGAGCTCTTGGTTACAGACAGCAATAAATTCGGAGACAGAAAGTTTTGCGTCTTCGTTAGTCATAAGGGTTCTGTTCATTTATGCGTTCTATCTCGGCCTTATCCTCTCGGCCAATTTTTGAAATGGCATGTTGGTAAAAGCCATACCCTGAGGTGACAGTACCAAGTAAGACCACGATGCGCGTAGTGATAACCACAGCAGTAGCAAGGCCGGTTTCAACACCGAGCGCAGACATAATAAAGATCATCGCGCCTTCATAGCCGCCAACACCACCAGGAGTTACTAACACTGCCCCCACGACGGAGCCAATGGCCTCAGCAACCATAACCTGAGGCAGAATCTCTGGGTGTCCCATACTGATGCCAACAATCCAATAAGTGGCAACTTCCAAGAAACTATAAATAATACCCCAAATAATCGGACGACGAATAATGCGATGGTCTTTTTTTGCCTCGAGGAGATCTTTATGGATATCAAGGAAATATGTATGAACGGTTTCGTCTTTTATAACCTGCTTTTTGTGGCCAAAAGTAACTTTTTCGACAAACCAGTTAATAAATTGCGAAGATTTTTTAGCAAAACGGTCAATACGTTTGCGGCTGCTGGCGATAATTACAAGGGTAACGACAAGTGCAATTACGGCGACACAGGTTGCACCGACTATACCAAGCATCCAGATTGCACCAGAAGTAAGTCCACCCAGGAAGAAAAGTGTAATAATAGCAATAATTGTTTGGATTTGGTTGGCAAGGACAGTAATAACATAGCGGAGGAGATACATAAAACTGGTTTGTCCGGGGGTAGCACCGTAGGGTTTTAGACGCCAAGCAATATAACCAAGTCCAGAAACACCACCAGATGGGACAGCATGATTGACGAAGTTAAGTTCGAGAGAGATACGCATTAAATCCCATTGACGGATCTTTTTGGAATCTTTCTTCGCCGCCATGTAAGAGAAGAACATCTGCCCACAACAATAGTACATAAACAGTTGCTCAGGAATTAATAATAGAATGACTATGATATTGGTCTGGCCAAGAAAAGTGAAAGCCTGAAAAACTTGCTCGCGAACATTCCAGATGACAAAAACCAGCAAGATTAGAGTAATGACAGACAGGATTTTCCTAAACATAAGACTATTATAACATATTCTGGTATAATGATTATATGGAATATTTAGCAGTTCTAGGCAGGCAGCCGGAGATTTCAATCGCGGAGCTTCGGGCACAGTTTCAAGAAGTCTCGCGCGCAAATGACTCTACGGCGATTTTCATGACCGATAAGGTGCCAGATTTATCGCGTTTTGGTGGTAGTTTGAAATTTGCCAGCAGATTAACCACTTCGCCGCTAGAATATTTGTCTCAACTGCCAGAAGGTAAAATCACACTCGGAATATCGGACTATTCACGACATGGGTCAGCACGTTCAGCCCAGTCCGAGGCATTGCGTCTGAAAAAAATTTTGAAACGTCATGGACGTAATGTAAGAGTTCTGCCGAATACTGCAGCGACGATTTCGACGGCCGCTGCACATCATAATTTCTTAGGTGAAAAGACTTGTCGAGTTGAGCTGTTACTGGTAGATGGAAAATGGTTTGTATCAATCGGTGCACAGAATATTACTGCCTATGCCAAGCGTGACCAAGCAAGACCTTTTCGCGATGCTAAAGTTGGCATGTTGCCTCCGAAATTAGCACAAATTTTAATCAATCTCTGTGGCAAGCTGCCCGATAGAGCACGGATTTTAGATCCGTTCTGTGGTACTGGCGTAGTGCTACAGGAAGCGTTACTAATGGGATACAAAGCCTACGGGACAGATCTAGAGCCAAGAATGGTTGAATATACAGAGAAGAACTTGACTTTTTTGGAGAAGTATGATATAATTAAAGGATGGGATGTTGCTGTAGGGGATGCAACAAATTTCACTTGGGATTCACCGATTGATGCGATAGCCTGTGAGACATATCTCGGACCACCGATGTCTACGCCGCCAGTGGAAATAAAGCTAAAATCAGCAAAGCAGGAATGTGGGGGAATTTTACTTGGATTTCTAAAGAACGCTTCTGGCCAAATCTCTTCTGGCACCCCGTTGGCACTGGCGATTCCGGCCTGGTTACGTCCAGATGGGTCATATTCACGACTGAATTTGCTTGACAAAATAGAGGAGCTGGGCTATAATGTAGAAAAGAACTTTGGGTCTAACTTGTTATATGCGCGAGCGGGACAAGTTGTGGCTCGAGAAATAATAATATTAAGGAAGAAATAAGATGTCACATGTTAAAGCAGGTGGTAGTTCAAAAAACATCCACAACAACGCTGGTCAACGCCTTGGCGTGAAACGCTTTGGCGGTCAGAAAGTCCGCAACGGTGAAGTACTCGTACGTCAGACTGGTAGCACCAAGATTGCTGGTCCTGGTACTTATATGTCTCGCAACTTTACGATTCATGCTGCAAAAGATGGTGTTGTCACTTTTGTAAAGACGAAGAAAACCCACTTTTCAGGCAAATCTGTTCCTCGCGTGCGCGTAGAGGTACGTTAAGCAAATACTATCTCAAATTAAATAGCCCCTTTAGGGGCTATTTTTTAGACCTTGAGTGCGTCGGTATTGGCGATCAGACGTTCCTTAAAGGCGACACGGGCTTTGTCGATATTTTCATTATCACCTTTCCAAGCAAAAAGTGCTGGATCCTGAAGTGCACGAGCAAATGAGAAAGTGATCGGCCACGGGAATGGGCCATTCAAGAGAACCGCGTGGAGATTTTCAGTGGCTTGTTCAACGGTTTGGCCGCCAGACAAGAATACGATACCAGCTAGAGTTTCTGGTACATGTGTTTTGAGGATATTTGCAGTGGCACGACCAACTTCTTCGGCAGTGCTTTGAATTGGATACTGCTTACCAGCGAGAACCATGTTACATTTCAAAATACAACTGTCAAGCCTGACGTTGGCCTTCGAGAGTTCATCAAACAGCGCGTCGAGAATCTTACTGGTAACATCGGCACATTGTTCAATAGTATAATTGCCATCATAAACAACTTCCGGCTCAACGATTGGAACGATATTAGCTTGCTGGCAGGCCTTAGCATACTTGGCTAAAATTTCAGCATTTTTGGTGATGGCCATTTCACTAGGGGTATCGTTGGTGATCTCGAAGGCGGCGCGCCATTTTGCAAAACGCAAACCCTGCTGGTAATAGTCATCCAAACGCTTAGATAAGCCGTCCAGACCCTCGGTGTACTTTTCGTTAGAATCAGCAAAATTCACCAGGCCTTGATCGACTTTAATACCTGGTATAATACCATGGGCAGTGAGATAGGCGACAAAGTCACGGCCATCGTCGGACATTTGCCTAGTGGTTTCATCGAATAAAATTACACCATTAACATATCGCTCAAGTTCTGGAGTGCCAATGAGAATATTACGGTAATCGCGGCGGTGCGCCTCATCATCTAGAATATTAAGCTGTTCGAATTTCTTATGAATCGAACCGCCAGATTCATCGGCAGCAAGAATACCTTTGCCAGTCGCCATCAGCTGAGCGGCAACTAAACTGATATCGGCCTCCACGTCATCATAGTTTTTGGCTAGATTTTTGAGCTTTTCGAGTGAGATTGTGCCAGAAAGCGAGGAATTTTCAACATTAAGTTTAGCTAGTTTCAGAGCCTCACGGACAGATTTACCGTAGAGAAGATAGCTGAAAACTGAAGCGGCAATAATGGAGTGCGTCGTGGAGCGCGTCATGAGATCAGTACGTTCAACCCGCCAGGTTTGAGTAACTTCCCCAAGAACAATTTCACTATCAGAAATTTCGCAGACGGAACCAGGGCGCTTGATGTCATGGCTAAGTTTGCCATCTACGAAAAGCATGCTTGCGATATCAAGAAGCGGTTTCTCAGCTTCGGTCAGATTCTCGGAAACGTAGGCGGCAACGCGGGTGTGCGAAGACATAGATAGGAAATTTTTAATCTCTCTAATTAGTTCCGGAGTGACGCCAGCAGAATGATCAATATAGATCCAGTCAATTGCTTCGTTGGGATTCGCCCAAACAGTGTCTTTGCGATCGTTGGATGTGAGGTAAGCGATCTTATTACCACGACAAAGGATGTAACGGTAGCCGGCAGCAATCTGGTCGTTCGGAATAACCTCACCGCCAACGAAACCGAGACGAGCACCAGCAATATGCGCATCATGACCAAAACGATTCATGACTTCAAGGGCAATTGCCGCACCGCCATAGATAGAAGAACGACGGAAAAAATTATAATTACTACCATTAAAAGCGAAATCTAGCCAAGGAGTTCCCTGCTCGTCGATTTCAAAATTATTTAGTCTCTCGTCTAGCCGAAGATAGACGTCTTTAAAGATATTCCCAACTATAAGCACGTTCATAATTTGATTATAACATAGTCTGCATAAAAAATATCCCCTTTCGGGGATATTTTATTATTAGTTCTATTCAGATTTTTCTTCTGGTTTGGAACCATTATCAGCAGGAACATCGGCAGCTTCAGTTTCCCCTTCAGTAGCTGCTTTAGCATCCTCAGCTTCACGAGCAGCAGCCTCGGCAGCTGGGTCGTAAACAATGGCGATAGCCTGGTCAGCGTCGAGCTCCTTGTCGGCGAGTTCGACACCCTTTGGTAAGACAATGTCAGCAACAGTAATCTTGTCTTCTACGGTTGCGAGTTTCGAAGCATCAATCTCGATTTCTTTAGGAAGGTCTGCCGGTTTTGCCTTGACTTCAATTTCTTCCATGATCTGAGAAAGGACGAAGTGGAATTTCGTAGCCTCAGAATTTTCGTAGCCAACTAGTACGATTGGCGTAGTAGCTTCAACTACTTTGTTTGCGGAAACCTCTTGGAATTCGACATTGTCAATGCGACGAGTAACCGGATTGAGGTCGATAGCCTTAACGATGACCATGCGGCTTTTACCATCAATGGTTAGGTCAATAGTAGAGTGGTAACCGGCAGTTTTTAAGACTTTTTCAGTCTCGTTGTAGGCGGATTGTGCGAGCATCGGTTCACCCTTGCCGCCATAGATGACCGAAGGAATTAGGCCATCAGCACGCAGGCTGGCAGTTTTTTTGCCAGAAACAGTGCGTTTTTCTAGAGATAACTTATTTTCAGACACAGTAATATAATCCTTGTTATTAGTTATTAACTTACTTCCAATTATTATAGCACAGTTTTTTGTTTTTGGCTAGTACTAATCGCAAATTACCTCACCTAATAATTCGGTGCAGTCTCCGCTAGCATAATCATAATTTTCTTCATAGACATCTACGATGCCATCATAAAGCTTTTCAAATTTATCATGCATGTCAGATGTGTCTGAAATCTCGATCGGATATAGACTCTCTATATCCGGACGGTTTTCGGCGACCCACTCGCTGTGTTCGGAGCGTTTAGCGTAATAGTCATCGTGATAAGCGTCATAATTAGGGTCCGAATAAGATACATTGTCGTATGTACGATAAGCACGAACAAGCGCTAAAGCATGATCGCGCCAACCTTCGCCATAGGCTTTCAGTTCCTCACTGCCAGATTCAATTAGATAGTTTGCAGCGGAATTAATCTCGGCATCAGTAGATGAACTATAAATTTCATCTACAGCAAGAGAGAATTGATGATATGCCTTATAGTAACTAAGTTTTTCGGAGAGATTTTCTGTATTCGAAGCGGCACTAGCGTAGGCTGACTTAAACTGGTCATATAATCTTTTGAGGTCGCTGTTCTTGGTAATTCCCTGGGTAGCTCCCAGTGAGTCAATTTCCCCTGATACGCCACTAAATATAGTATTGCATTTGTTTATGTATGCTTCATATTCGCTGTTATCGGTATAGGATGAGAGGACATAGTCTGCTACATCGTCACAGGCATCATTGTGATAGATTTCTGAGATCTTAGGCTCTAACGCCTTCGCCTGCCTGTAAGTCTCAGAATAGTTAACCTTGAAAAATTTCGGAACAAAAATGATTGCCAAAATACCGAGCGTAAGAGCTGATGCTCCGATAATCAGACCCGTAATAAGCTTTTTCTTCTTGTTAGGATCCATAGGCTGCTTTGCCTGGGCTACTGGCTGCCCTGCAATAGCATTAACACCCCTTCAGTTTCCCTGATCTGAGTTCTGATTCTGGTCGTTTTGGTTGTCTTGACCTTGATTTTGATTCATGCCATTATCCATATTGTTCATGTTGTTCATGTTGTTCATGCCATTCATGTTGTTCATGCCATTCATGTTGTTCATGCCATTCATTGGCTGATTATACATCGGTTGCGGCGCAACATTGTAACCCTTCTGCGCAAGACCAGCATCACCTTGAGTGAGGATAGTGATACCTTCAACTAATCCCCAGATACTATTTCCGACAATCACTAGTGAAGAAATAGCCGAAAGAACGCTAAAAATCGCACCCCATGTGAGTAGTGCCCTCCATGTCAAAACTGATGGTAAAACTATGCCGGCGATAAGTTCTAGTAATATGGCACTACCAGCTAAACAACAATGGATAATACCTTTTTTCTTATCACCTAGATAAAAGTTGTGGACACCAAAACCTCCCAAAAAAATACCGAGTAGGCCAGCGGTGGTAGCGGATTTTACTGATTGGCCACCATATGGTTGCTGCGCATAGCCATTGTTCATGTTCATACCTTGATTAAAGCTCTGGTTGGGATTCTGATTCATTTTATTTCCTTCTTATGTTTTTAAATATAACTTAAGCTTATTCTATCAATCGAAAAACAGGCAGTCAAGCTTTCAGATATTCTTTGAGGTATCTTCCGGTAGGGGTTTCAGAGTTTTTTGCAAGTTCCTCAGGTGTACCAGTGGCGATGACGGTGCCGCCATTTTGGCCACCTTCTGGTCCCATGTCAATAATATAATCAGCAGATTTTATAACATGAAGGTTATGTTCAATAATAATCATAGAGTTGCCACCGTCAACGAGTCTATTTAAAATCTGGAGGAGTTTTTTAACGTCAGCAGTATGAAGGCCGGTAGTAGGCTCGTCTAAAATATACAGGGTTCTACCGGTTGAGCGGCGACTGAGTTCGGTGGCAAGCTTGATACGTTGAGCTTCACCGCCAGAAAAAGTGGTAGCAGGCTGACCGAGGCGAATGTAACCAAGTCCAACTTCTTGGATAGTTTTAAGTTTTTCGGCAATTTTTGGAATATTTTCAAAAAATTCCACAGCTTCGTCAATAGTCATATCGAGAACCTCAGAAATATCTTTACCTTTATATTTGATTTCTAGAGCTTCGCGATTGTAGCGTTTGCCATGACAAGCTGGACAAGTAACGTAAACGTCTGGAAGAAAATGCATCTCGATTTTATTAACTCCGTCGCCTTGACAATTTTCACAGCGACCACCCTTAACATTGAAGCTGAAACGGCCAGCTTTATAACCACGAATCTCAGCTTCGGGTTGAGCAGCAAAGAGTTCGCGTATCGCATTAAAAACACCGGTATAAGTCGCAGGGTTCGAGCGTGGTGTGCGACCGATTGGTGATTGGTCAATCACGATACACTTATCAAGATTCTCGATACCTTCGATTTTATCATGAGCGCCAGAAACGGTTTGCGCACGATGAAGGCAAGCAAGAAGCTCGTTCGCAAGAATGTCATTTACGAGCGTAGATTTGCCGGAACCGGACACGCCAGATACGACCGTCATGACACCGAGCGGAAATCTCACATCAATATTTTTCAAATTGTTTTCGCGCGCACCTTTGACGATTAGGGCCTGGTCCTTTTTTGGCTGGCGGCGCTTCTTCGGAATATCGATTTTGTCTTTGCCACTAAGATATTTACCAGTCAGTGACTCTGGGTTTTTCATGATCTCTTCTGGCGTGCCAGCAGCAACAACTCGACCACCATTTATACCAGCACCGGGTCCGATATCAATTATATAATCAGATTGAAGCATGGTATCCTCATCGTGCTCGACAACTAGGACAGTATTTTTAAGATCACGGAGATGTTTTAAGGTCGCGATAAGCTTGTCGTTGTCACGTTGATGAAGACCAATGGAGGGCTCGTCAAGAACATAAAGAACACCTTGTAGACCGGAGCCAATTTGAGTAGCAAGGCGAATACGTTGGGCCTCACCACCAGAAAGTGTATTTGCGGCACGACCAAGCTCCATATAACCAAGTCCGACATCCTGCATAAACTTTACGCGTTCTTTAATTTCTTTGACAATTGGTGCGGCAATTTGATTTTCTTCGTCGGTGAATTCTAAATCTTGACTTAGAACTTGCAAAGTTTGATCGACATCAAGATTGCACATGTCGACGATGTTCAGATCGTGGATTGTAACTGCGAGAACAACTGGTTTCAGACGAGCACCGTGGCAGGTTTGGCATTCTTTTAGACGCATGAAACGTTCGATATCCTTCCTGATAAAATCCGAGTCAGTCTCACGATGGCGTCGTTCTAGAGTTGGGATCACGCCTTCGTAGGTTGATTCGTAAGTAGCACCTTCGGACCACTTACCAGTACCCGAGACCTTGACCTGATATTTTTCATCACCAGTACCATATAAAATCAGATGTTTGGCCTCCGGACTTAGTGCACGAATTGGTTCGTAGATTGAAAAACCATGTTTTTCGCCGACAGCATTTAGACGTTTTAGCCACCAAGAATCCTGATTTACGCGATTGAACGGTCGAATGCCACCTTCAGCAATAGTGAGATTTTCATTAAAAACTAGGTCGGGATCGATTTCCATGCGAGTACCGAGACCGGTACAAGTCGGGCAAGCACCTTGTGGAGCATTGAACGAAAAGAGTCGTGGCTCAAGTTCTGGAATCAATTCATCGGGATGATTTGGGCAAGCATAGCGTTTTGAAAAAGTGTAGACTTCATTTTTGATTTCACCTTTTTGATCTACGGCAGTAGAATTATCAGTAATTTTTAGGAGCATGATAATTCCTTGCCCGAGATCCAGAGCCTGCTCAACCGATCCGGCGATTCTAGATCTCAAATCGGGGCTAAGAATGAAGCGGTCAACGACAATTTCAATGTCATGTCTTTCCTGCTTTTCTAATTCCGGAAATTCATCCAGGGCGTAGACGATACCATCAACACGAACGCGGGAAAAACCTTTGACTATATACTGGTCCGGAATATGTTGAAATTCACCTTTTTTCTGCTGAACAATTGGAGCAAGTAACATGAGTTTTGAACCTAGCGGAAGTTTCATAACCTCTTCGACGATGTCTTCAGTGGTCCTCCTCGATACTTTTGAATGACAGATTGGACAATGTGGTATACCAACACGAGCAAATAGCAGGCGGAGATAATCGTAAACTTCAGTTACCGTAGCAACAGTGGAACGAGGGTTTCTGGAGGTGGACTTTTGATCAATAGAAATTGCGGGACTAAGACCAGTAATCGTATCGACATCCGGTTTATCCATTACGCCAAGAAACATGCGAGCGTAGCTACTTAATGATTCGACATATCTGCGCTGACCCTCGGCATAAATAGTGTCAAAAGCTAAGCTCGATTTACCGGAGCCTGAAAGTCCAGTTAAAACCACGAGCTTATCGCGCGGAATATCAACGTCAATATTTTTCAGATTATGCTGACGTGCACCACGAATGCAAATTTTATTATCATCCACTCTATTTTCCTCTGCTTTTAGTCCGGTATATTATACATCTTTTTTTATAAAAAGTCTAGTCCCTAAGCAAACGTTCTTGCTCAGAATTGACAGCGGCGGCAATGCGTTCGGCGGCGAGACGAATTTGGGCTTCATCATTCAATGCACCAAATGAGACCCTAAGGCTACCGGCAATTTCTTCATCGGAGAGACCGGTGGCTTTTAGAACATGAGATTTTTCGCCTTTAGAGGCAGCGCAGGCAGCCCCAGTAGACAAATAGATTTCTTCGTCTTCAAGTTTGTAAATCATTCTCTCGGCATCAATACCAGGAAAACTGACCGGGCAGAAATTGGCAAGTTGGTGTTTTTCGGCTTTTTCGCCGAGAAAAATCGGTTGAATTTTCGAGTTAGCGATAAGCGTCGTTTTAAAAATTTTTTTGAAATTATCAAAGGTCTTGCGATGACTTTCTAAATGCTTTTTGGCATCTTCGGCAGCAACAGCAAAGGCTATAGTGCCGGGGACATTTTCGGTCCCGGAACGAAGTCCGCGCTCCTGACCGCCACCAGTCGTGATCGGACTGAGCTTGATTCGGTGTGCAATGTAGAGAGCGCCGACACCTTTCGGTCCGTAGATTTTGGCAGCATTTAGTGTCAAGAGGTCAGTTTTTAGTCTAGCAACATTGATATTAATTAGGTTCATAGCTTGCGAAGCATCGGAATGAAGATAGAGGGGAAGTTTGTTATTGTTTTTTAAACGATGTACTCGAACTTTTTCAATAATTTCTGCAATCTCGTTTAGTGGCTGAATAGTGCCAAGCTCGTTGTTAGCAAGAGAAATGGAAATTAGAATCGTATCGTCGGTGATTTTGTTTTTTAAGTCATCAAGATTGATTAGACCGGTTTTTTCGTGAACTTTGATAATATCATGATGGAATTTTTTAGCAGTGTTTAATACTGAAGCGTGCTCGGTCTCAAGAACTAGAACCTGATGTTGACCTACTACAGTGAAGGCTAAGTTTGTAGCCTCGGTAGCTCCAGACGTAATGACTAAATCGTTTCCTTTTGCACCGATAGTATGGGCAATTCTCGACTTTGCATCCTCATAAGCCTCACGTACACGTTTGGCTGGGAGATAAGGGCTAGATGGGTTGAAAAATTGATCCGAAAGATACGGTTCCATAGCAGCTCTAGCCCTTTCGGACAATGGAGTGGCAGAAGCGTGGTCGAGGTAAATCATGTTTAGACCTTATTAATGACTGGGATGACAATTGGAGTATGGCCGGTGGCATCAAAGAGAATATGCGTGACGTCTTCTTTGATTTCATCTTTTAAGACTCTGAGCTCTGGATCGGTCGAAATCGATTTATCAGTTTTTTGGCGAAGATAGTGGCGGATTTTGCCAATTAATTCTTCGGAATTATCAAGATAGATAAAGGCACGGGAGACAATGTCTGGAGTCTTTACAAGGTGGCCATTTTTCTTCGAAATAGTGAGGATAATCACGAAAATACCCTCGCGAGAAATATGAATACGATCTTTTACTACAGCTTCATGAACTGGCTGATCGGCATCATCAAAGAGTTTATTGCCGGCATGAATGCGACCGTTTTTGCGAATAGTTTTATCCGGCAGAAGCTCAACAATATCACCGTCATCAGAAAGGATGATACGCTTACGTGGAATACCAATTACATTTTCTGCCATCTCAGCGTTATGCTCAAGCATGTAGAACTCACCGTGATACGGCATATAATTCAGTGGGCGAGTGCGTTCCAAAAAATCAACGTGATCTTCGTAGTAAGCATGGCCGGAAAGATGGAGAGGACCGATATTAGTGAGATGAGTTTTACCATTCTGAATGACCTGTGCGCCTTCACGGAGTAAACCATCAACGGTATTTACAACATGTGGCTCGTTACCTGGAATCGGGTTCGAGCTGAAGACGATGGTATCAGTGGATTTGATTTTAATATATTTGTGCGCGCCAGTAACCATGCGATTTAGAACTGCATTCAACTCGCCTTGGGAACCGGTACAGACTATCGTGATTTTATCGTCTGGGAGTTTAACAATGTCTTCCATTTTGACGATAGTGTCTTTTGGAATTTTAATTTGTTTGGTGCGAAGGGCAACTTCGACGTTGTTAATCATAGAAAAGCCAGCAAACGCAACTTTGCGACCGCGTTTTGCAGCCTCTTTGAGGACGAGTTCGATGCGAGAAATTTGAGACGAGAAGCACGAAACAATAATACGGCCTGTCGCATAATGATCCATGACCATACCCATGCTGTCGCCAACATCAAATTCGGAATGTGGGTGATGGCCTGGAGAATCAATATTAGTTGATTCGTTGAGCATGAGGGTAATTCCCTCGTTTTTCACAATTTCATCAATACGCTCGAGGTCGGCTGGGGTACCGATTGGATTAGCCTCGTGACGCCAGTCCCCAGAAAGATAGATAACACCATTAGGAGTACGCACAACGATGGCGGTGCTACCTGGGATAGAGTGAAGAACATGGATAAATTCAACACTGAAATGTTCTGAAATCTGGAATTTTTCGTGTTTTAGGGGGTCAACTACTTGATAATTCAAGTCTGGAACTTCATCCAACTCAGACATCTGCTTTTTGATCATACCGAGAGTAAAATCGGTGCCATAGATCGGGGTTAGAGGATTGAACTTTGGAAGAAGGTGGCGGCAAGCACCAATATGGTCGAGATGGGCATGAGTAAAGAGAATCGCTTTCACCTTATCGCGGTTATCTTCGAGATATTTAATATCTGGGATGAGGTAATTCACACCTGGATAGTCATCGCCAGCAAAAAGTACACCCATGTCGACAACAATCATTTCAGATTTGTATTCGATAATTGTCATATTTTTACCGATACCGAATTCGCCAACACCTCCGATAGGAATAATACGGACAGCATCAGGATTAGGGCGGGCCGCTTTTAACTGAGCGTTCGTAACCTGTGAACCCTGATAACCATTGTAGCGAGATTTATTGACCGGGACACCGATGATGTGCTGAGTTGCCTGAGCATTAACATCCTGAGAAAGCATACGTTGGTGATGGACCATCTCACCTTTTCTAGTTGAGACAGAAAGATTGACCTTGCGTTCGTCTGGAACGACAGCTTTCTTGGACTTTTTTGATTTCTTAGGAGCAGACTTGGCTGTGGCCTGACTCTTTGCTGGTTTGGCGTTTTTAGTCGTAGGCTTTTGCTTTGAAACTTTCTGACGTTCCTCGAACTCCTTTTTGATTTTTGGTAGGCGTTCTTTGCTCATTGCCAGCAAGCGTGCACGACGTTCTTGTTCTTGTTGATTCACTTTATTTTCCCTTTTATTGTTAACGATATTAGATTAACTTGCGTGCCCCCCGCAAATATAGTACAAGTAAATATTAGTACTTTTATTTTATCGCTTTAACAAAAATTTGTCAAGAGGGTGAGTTGAGAACGAATTAGTCTTCTTCGGTAATTTCGAGATGCAAATCTTCCAGCTGGTCTTCGTCTACTACGGAAGGCGAGTTCATCATCAGATCGATACCAGAGCCATTCTTCGGGAAGGCGACAATATCGCGAATGTTTTTTGCGTCAGTTAAGACCATGAAGATACGCTCAATACCAAAGGCACAACCAGCATGAGGTGGAGCTCCGAATTTGAAGGCATTTAACATACCACCAAAGCGTTCCTCAACGTATTTTTTATCATATCCTAAAATGCCAAATACTTTGTACATAATGTCTGGATTATGGTTGCGGACGGCACCGGAACAGATCTCGTAACCGTTCATGACCATGTCATATTGGTCGGCGACAATGGCAAGTTTTTCTTCGTCAGTCTTGGCGGCCTCCAAAGTCTCGAGTCCACCTTTTGGCATAGAGAATGGGTTGTGGCCAAAATCAATCTTCTTTTCGCCGTCATTAAACTCATAGAACGGAAAGTCAACGACCCAGCAGAGGGCAACTTTATTATCATCTTTAAGGTTAAAGTGATCAGCGAAGCTAATGCGTAAAGCACCTAAAACTTTGTTGACCTTTTCGCGCGTATCGGCGCCGAAGAAAACTGCATCGCCATTTTCAGCTTTTGTTAGCTCTTTGATTTTTGCAAGCTCTTCTGGCTTGAGGAATTTGGCGATCGGCGATTTTTCAGTGTCGTTTTCATAAATAATGTAAGCGAGGCCGCCAGCACCAAGTTTTCTGGCTTGGTCGGTAAAGCCGTCAATCTGGGAACGAGTGAGTGAGGCGCCGCCTTTGACGCAAAGTGCCTTTACGCATGGACTCTGGAAAACTTTGAAATCTGTATCTTTTAAGGCATCAGTTAGCTCAATCAGTTCCATGTCATAGCGAAGATCAGGTTTATCTGTGCCATATTTTTCCATAGCTTCAACATATGGGATGCGTGGAATATCCTCGGAGACCAACTCTTTGTGTGCAAAATCTTTAACTAGATTTTTAATTAGAGGCTCAACCTCTCGACGGACGATTTCACCATCGTCAACGAAGGCCATCTCAAGATCAAGCTGATAGAAGTCACCGTAAAGACGGTCAGCACGTGGATCCTCATCGCGGAAACATGGGGCGATTTGGAAGTAACGTGGCACGCCACCAACCATGAGCAGCTGCTTGAACTGCTGTGGGGCTTGAGGGAGAGCGTAAAACTTGCCAGGATGGATACGCGAAGGAACTAGAAAATCACGGGCGCCTTCCGGAGACGAGTTAGCAAGGATTGGAGTAGTAACCTCGATAAACTCGTGGTCAAGCATATATTTTCGCATGAATTGGTAGAAATCAGAGCGGCGACGAATCAAGTTCTGCATGCTCGGACGGCGAAGATCAAGATAGCGGTATTTTAGACGGAGGTCTTCACCGGTCTCTGGACCGTCGTCGTGAGTGTTAACTGGAGGGGTTTCAGACTTATTCAAAAGCTCGAGAGTATCTACAACGAGTTCAATATCGCCCGTTTCGATATTTGGATTCTTTAGTTCTGGAGCACGCTCGCGAATTTTGCCGGTCGCAGTAATTACAAATTCGTCACGTAGACTCTCCGCAAGCCTAAAAGCGTCTTTAGTATCAGGGGTAATGACGAGCTGGATAAGACCTTTGTGGTCGCGAAGATCAATGAAGATTAGTCCACCATGGTCACGTCGAGAGTTGACCCAGCCGGCTACGGTTACATTCTTACCAAGATAGTTTTTTAACTCTGTAGATAGTGTTCTCATATCTATAAATTATATTACATCTTGACAAATTTGTAAATGTTTGATACAATAGATAGGTCGTCTTTTGCGGAACGTCATTTTTGTAGATGGCACGGTCGGTCGTAAAGACGATGCAATTAAACAGGAGTATGAACTTTAATATGCGTATCGGACTTAAGCGAGCTTACGCTCGTAAAAAGTTACAGATTCCTCCTGCCCCATGGCAAGAGTTTATCGAAACGAAAATTGCATAAAAAATACCACCCTTCGGGGTGGTATTTTGCTATTTCTGAGCCTTTAGCTTGGCATCGATTTTTTTGCGCATAGTGTTATAAAAATCTTCTTCGGTCTTACCGCTAGAAAGGTCGATATATTCGCCATCAAGATAGAAGGCTGGGGTGCCAGGAAGATCGACTTTTTTGCCAATACCCATGTCGAAACTGATTTTTTTCGAGACTTCTTTGGATTTCATGTCGGCTTTAAATTTATCAACATCACCCTGACCGTCTGAGACTCCCTCAAATAAGCTGGAGAAGGTCATTTCCCTTTCGTCGGCCTCAATGTCCTCCCAGTTTGACTGATTAGCAAAGAGCATATCAGTATACTCTTTCCAGTAGCCTTGCAAGCCAGCAGCTTCGGCAGCAGAGGCGGCCGCAGTGCCATTCTGATGATAGGACAACAGATAGTTACGATAGACGACGGCAAGCTTACCCTTGTATTCTTCGACGAGTTTATTTACGCGTGGATTAACAGAAGCACAACCTGGACACTGAAAATCAGCATACTCAACGATAACGACCGGGGCGTTCTTATCGCCTTTTACATGGTCACCAATGCCACCATTATCTTCGTTGCCATAGATGATGTTATTGAAGTCATAATTGCTGTAGTTGACTTCATTTGCTTTTTTATCCATCAGGCTCCAGGCGGCAAGACCAACTAAGACGGCCAGCGCCAAAACAGCAGCGACAACCCCAAATACCGAAAATCCAGATTTTGAGAAACTTCTTTTCATCTTACTCCTAATTTATGCTATACTAATTAATATAATACCATAAAAAACGGCAGGTGACTATGCAAGAATTCATGAAAAAACTTGTGAAAAACCTCGATCCAAAACTGGAACACTACCGTGAAACTAGTGGCCCAAAGGATGAGGATGAGCTGCCAACTTACAGCCCGAAAACGCTTGAGGCTTTCCTGCAAATTATTAAAAATACGCCATTTTCAGTATTATCGCGTGAAGACCGAGCAACAATTGCTTCGGCAATTAGTTTTCGCGATCGTAAAGTCAGTAGTATAATGCTGCCAAAAAATAAAATCACTTTTGTGTTTGAGCATGATTTCCTGGGGCCGCTAATGCTGGACCGCTTATACCAGTCTGGATATTCAAGATTTCCAGTACTAAGCTCCGATGGCCGGCAAGTAGTGGGGGTGATTGAGACTAAAAAGTTAAACTCGCTAGAGATTCGTGCGAATGACCGAGCTTCGAGCTATATGAGCAAAACAGTATATTATTTGCGAGATGATTATACTCTCGAGCAGGCTTTTGCGGCGTTTTTGAGGACGAATTCATTCTTTTATATCGTAATAAATGACCAGGGCCAGGTAGTGGGGTTACTAACTTATAAGATGCTAGTGACACATCTTTTGGGATATGAGCCTAAAGATGATTTTTCAAGCGACAGTAATCTGGCGGCGGTAATGAAGCGCGGGCGAACTAAAGAAGGAGCTGGAAAACCAGAACAAAACCAGCAAGAACCAAACGATAATAGCCAAACGTCTTAAGACTGCCAGGACGCTTGAGATATTTCAATACAAAACTAATTGCGAAAAAGCCGGCGATGAAGGCAACTAGATTCGATGCCATAAGCACCGCGAAGTTGGCGAATAGATATTCACGTGCAGATGAACTGATAAGCGTCTTCAGACAAACGGCAGTCATGAGTGGGATCGAAACGAGAAAAGAATAGTCAGCAGCAGATTCGGAATCTAGCCCGGCAACACGACCGGCTACAATGGTGGAGCCAGAACGTGAAACGCCAGGTATGAGTGCAAAGGTCTGAGCAAGACCGATGCCGAGAGCGCGGGGTTTGGTAAGCCCATCCTCGTTCTTGAGTTTTGAAAGATGTGGAAGTCTGTCGGCGATTACCATCAGAAAACCGACGACGCCCATAGCAATAGCAATGGTCGTAAGCGACGAGAAAAATGAAGCATTCTCGATAAGGTCACCGAAAATCAATCCAGCAAGCCCTGCCGGAATACAAGTGATAATAACATTAATTGCGAGTTTAAAATTCCGTTTTTTAAAGATGTCTATCAAAATTTCGACGATTTTTTGACGGTAATAAATAATCAGTGCGAGAAGTGTGCCAAAATTAATTAATTCAAGAAAATAATGGAAATCATCAGGGCGAGAACTATTCAAAATATGCTGAATGATTTCGAGATGCCCAGAGGAAGAAACCGGAATAAATTCGGTGAGACCCTGAACAAGACCAAGAATAATCGCGATAAATAAACTCATGGTTTAATTATAACACGACTAGGCCATGTTAGTATGAACAGCGACAACATCATCAAGATCGTCAACAGCATCAAGAAGCTTTTCGGCTTTTTCAGCATCGTCACCCTCGAGCGCGACACTACTACTGGCGACGTATTTCAATTCAGCAGATTGAATTTCCATGCCAGCATCCACAAGTGCTTGGCGAACCTTTGCAAGATCGGAAGGAGCAGTAATAATCTCGATGCCATCATCTTCTTCGGTTGCATCTTCAGCACCAGCATCAAGAGCAGCCATTAACGCATCTTCACCCTTATTGCTGACGAAAATCACACCTTTGCGCTCGAACTGGAACATGACACTACCCGGATCAGCCATGCGGCCACCATTTTTCTGGAGAGTGTTTCTAACTTCCGGCATAGTACGATTTTTATTATCGGTAGCGACCTCGATAATCACGCCGATACCACCTGGTCCGTAAGCCTCATAAGTTTCCTCGATCAAAGCCGCGCCTTCTTTCGAACTAGCACGAGCAATAGCGCGTTCAATATTAGCCTTAGGCATATTTGCGTGACGTGCTTTTTCAAGCACCATAGCAAGACTTGGGTTCATAGCTGGGTCAGCACCGGCGCGAGCGGCAATCGCAATCTGATTACCAATCTTGGTGAAAAGTGCACCGCGTTTTGCGTCGACGACGGCTTTCTGGCGCTTGGTAGTTTCCCATTTACTGTGTCCTGACATTTTAGCTCCTTAGTTATTGTTGAAATACTTACATTTATTATAACATAATTCTAGGTTTTGTGATATAATTATAGGTGGAAAGGTGGCCGAGTGGTTGAAGGCACTGGTCTTGAAAACCAGAGATGGAAACATCCGCAGGTTCGAATCCTGTCCTTTCCGCCATTTTGTTGATGGCGTTATTTGATTATTACGAGAAAACTTAGGCAAATAAACCCCCGCTTTCGCGGGGGTTTGGCCGCTATACCCAAAAGAAAAAGCCAGGGGATTGTATGGGCTCATGCGATTTCAGGGTCAAACTCATAGACTTCCTCCTTTCTAGGGGTTCAATACGCCGCTTATTGTATCATGGACGTCAAAAAAAATACAAACAGTATCCATAAATTTAAGGCGGTACCATTTTCTTTTTTTGCGACTTGTGATATAATTAGAAAAAGCAGGAGTAGGCTATGAAAGAAGATTTAGTAAAACTTCATCACGCCCGCAGCCAGAAAGATTTTCCTGGCTTGAACCTTGAAGAGGGGGAATATGTTGAGTTTGACATCCATCGTGCGCCGATTGGTTTAACCCTAATTTGGGGATTGGCTTTTCTCGCAATTTTTGTGCTTTCGTTATGTTTAACTCTGATGTGGACTGATGCAAATACTTCAGCCACGCTCGGCCTAAATTCTACCGCTATTGCTTATCTTTATCTGATTATTTTCATTCTGCTCGGTGTGAGTATTATGGCAGCTTTTATCGCGCAGCATGTCTACCGCAGTAATCGTCTTGTTGTATCAAACAACCGTCTCTTCCATTATCAGGCTCTTTCCCTGTTTTCGCGCTCGACTAATGTTATTGATCTTTCTTCGATTGAGGATGTGAGTTATCGTCAGGTTGGACTCGTTGACCACCTTTTCCACATCGGTACGATTCGTTTGTCTACCGTTGGTGAGGAAACAACATACACATTTAAATATGCTGCTATTCCGAAAAAAGAACTAGATGCGATCACGCATCTAGTTCATATTGCTAAAGAAAATAAGAAAAAATAGTTTTTAACTTCGACTCTTCTTTACGTAGACTTCCTCTTTTTCTAGTGCTGCTCGTAGGACATACTCTTTGCATTTTCCATCTTCGCAGTTTGCTGGATCGTAGGTATAAGAGCATCCTTCTTCACCGAGGTTGATTCCAGATGGATCCGTAAACAATGCCGGGTCGATTACGGTCAAGTTCTTCTCTGATATCGTCTCCGGATAATAACCGTTCTCAGCATAAAAACCTTCTTCTAGTGCGTAGTACATGGCATTTATGGCGGTTTTTCTATCATCGTCGCGGTCCATCGCGTCGACATTTGCCTTCTGCACAAAGAATAATACTACTGCTAGTGATGCAAACGCAACCACTATTGCAAGTTCCAAAATCGTAAAACCAGTTTTGCTTTTTCTCATAACCTAATTATATCACAAAATAAAAAATGGTAGCACGGACTGGGATTGAACCAGTGACCTTGGGCTTATGAGTCCCACGCTCTAACCAACTGAGCTACCGTGCCACTTCGTTGATTATATCACAAAGTTCCTATCTTGAAAACCCCCCGAAAATCCCCGTAAATATACTAAATCATCTTAAATTATCGGGACATCTGTCTTGTCTTTTCGAGATGTTTTTCGGCTTTTTTGGTAACGCGACGACCGCGTGGAGTACGTTCAATAAGGCCAAGTTGAAGAAGATAAGGCTCGTAATAATCCTCGACGGTTGAGGCTTCGTCTCCAGTAAGGGCGGCAATAGTAGTAAGCCCAACTGGGCGATCGCCGTAATTTTCAAGCATGAGGCTCAGCATATTGCGATCGGCCGGGTCAAGACCGAGATCATCAATTTCCATAAGGGCGAGAGACTTTTCGGCGATTTCTTGGTCAATGATACCATCGCCGTTAACATCAGCATAATCACGGACTCTTCTGACTAAACGGTTAGCAATACGTGGGGTGCGACGAGAACGTGTAGCAAGAAGGTTGACTGCTTCGGGTTGAATCTTGGTGTCAAGAATCGAAGACGTACGCTCAATGATTTTTTCAATCTCATTTTCACGATAGTATTCGAGACGATGAAGCATACCAAAACGATCACGAAGTGGTCCAGCTAATGAGCCAGTTCTAGTCGTAGCACCGATGACCGTAAAATGTGGAAGGTCGAGGCGAACACTGCGGGCGGCAGGACCTTTACCGATAACGATATCGAGTTTGTAGTCCTCCATCGCGGAGTATAAGACCTCTTCAACAGCACGACGTAAACGATGAATTTCATCGATGAAGAGTACATCGCCTTCTTGGAGATTAGTAAGAATACTGGCGAGATCACCAGCACGCTCAATGGCTGGACCAGAGGTTACTCTTAAGTTTGCACCAAGTTCATGAGCGATAACGTTAGCCATGGTAGTCTTACCGAGACCGGGAGGGCCATATAATAATATATGGTCGAGGGCGGCGGTTTTATCGTCTTTCGATCTCCGTTTTTTAACGGCGTCAATGGCAAGCTTAAGGTTATTCTTCATGCGTTCCTGGCCGATATAGTCCTCAAAATTCAGCGGCCTAAGGGATTTTTCAATAATCTCCTCTGCTTGGTCGTCTTCGTGGATCGTAGTATCAATAACACGTTCAATTCCCATTTGCTTTATTATAGCCTAGCTTGATAATTTTGTCCAAGATGCTTGACAATGCTTGATTAGATAGATATAATTAATAGTAAGACCGACCCGGAAGGGCCGGCAATTTTAATATGAAAGGATTTTAAATGGAAGGTTTAGACCTGAAACAAATGGCGACAATGGTAAAAGTTATCGCTGAAGAAAAAGATTTGCCGGAAGAGACTGTACTAGACGTAATCGAGACTGCAATTGCAGCGGCTTGGCGACGTGATAATGGCGACCGTGACATGAATGTACGTGCCGAATTGAACACAAAGACCGGTGAAGCGACGGTTTACGTTTCTCGCGAAGTAATCGAAGATGGTTTGGCCTACAATCCAGCAACTGAGATTCCTGAGGGTGAAGCTGGTGGTAAAAAAGTCGGTGAGACTGTAGAAGAAGCTTTCAAAGTTACCTCGTTCGGACGCGTAGCCAGTATGACCGCAAAGCAAGTTGTAGTTCAGAGATTACGTGAAGCGGAGCGCGATGCCGTGCTTGCAGCATTTGAGGATAAAGTTGGTACTGTCGTGACTGGTATGATTGCACGTGTGGAGCCGAAACTTGTACGCATTGATATTGGCAAGGCCTCTGGTATTATGCCGAAGTCTGAACAAATTGAGGGCGAATATTATTCCGTCGGTTCTCGTATCAAGGTAATGATTAAAGAAATCGAGCGTAACGACCGTGGAGCACAGTTGATTTTGACTCGTGGTTCGGCAGAATTTGTTGAATATCTATTCCGCCAGGAAGTACCAGAAGTTGAAAATGGGACCGTAGAAATTCGAGCAATTGCCCGCGAAGCTGGAAAGCGTACCAAGATTGCCGTAATGTCGACCGTGCCAGGCGTTGATCCAGTCGGAACATTCGTGGGTGGTCGTGGCGTGCGCGTCCAAGCCGTGATGAATGAGATTGGCGATCGTGAAAAAATTGATGTGATTAACTGGAGTGATAACGCTTCCGAATACATCCGTGAGGCTCTATCTCCAGCTGAAATTTCGAAAGTTGAGATTGACGGTAAGAAGGCTAAGGTTTATGTAAATGAGGATCAGCAATCCATTGCTATTGGTCGTCAGGGTCAGAACGTCCGACTTGCTTCCAAGTTGACCGGCTATGATCTAGACATTGAACTAGCTGAGGCGCCGAAGAAAAAGAAGCGAGCCAACGTAGAAGATTCTCTACTTTCAGCACTTGAAGATGCAGAGGGTGAGAACGAGGTATCTGCCGATAAAGCCGAAGCGGAAGCTGAAGCGGCAGAAACTTCTGAGGAAACCAAGTAGTAAAGCTTGTAGCTGTCGCTCGTCTGTGATATAATTATAAGTATAAGAGTTATATATAACAGATGAGCGACAAGACGCTAGTTTTGGGAAAATATGTAGTGCGCGCGTGCGTTTTACTGTTCGCGCCACTTTTTGTGATAATGATGTTGCCATCTATGCTAATGGCGCCGATTACTGCTGAGGATGATTTTGATGACGGCGAAGGTGTACCAAGTAGCCAAGCCTCGCTTTCGGCAAGCCTGCGTTATGAGATTGAAAATTATTTGCCAACAGATAAAAAAACGCTGAAGGTTACGACCGATAATGCTTCTGGTTATCGCGTGATAAAGAGTCTGGCAGATGGACAAGAATTCTGGTCAGTAATTCCAGAATATACTGCTAACCAGAAGATGATTTTCGACATTTCTTACATGCAAGAAATGACTCCGGAAATTTGTGATGCTACGCCGACTCCGACTGCTTTTGTTGGGGATTCATTACAGATTAACGCCAATGTACCAGAAACGGTTTTAACAGATTCTCGAGATGATACAACCTATCTTATTCGAAAATTGGCGGACGGAAAATGCTGGATGAGCCAAAATCTTCGATTAAATCTATATTCAGGACGGACTTTGCACCCTGAGGATTCAGATATCTTCGTTGATTTTACTCCAGCCAATACCACACAGACGAATGTTGGTGCAAGATGGGGCTCTGGGCAGCCAACTGAGGAGGAAGTAAATATCGACCATTCATACAATTCGCACTCTGTTGAGTATGGAAATTATTATAACTGGTATGCGGCTACGGCGGGTACAGGAAAATATTATATGTCGGAAAGAACAACTAATTCAAGTATTTGTCCAAAAGGGTGGATGTTGCCAAAATCCGAAGGTCTGAGCAGTATGACGAAGCTTCTTGATATTTATAATCTGCATGATGGGACTGAAGAATCTTCGCTCGTTGATCTATTGACGGACGCGCCGTTTTCATTTGCGCTGGCCGGTGATTATTATTATAACGGTATTACTGGCGGTGAAGAAGATTGGGCGGACTATTGGACAGCGGATGTAGCAAACTTGGTCGCGGCGAATTTTGATGTCGATCTTGGTGGTATGAATTATAATCAAAAAACAGCTGGACTTTCGGTCCGCTGTGTGGCTCGGAATTAAAAACTCTAGATAAGACGAAAGGCTGCGTTTCCGCAGCCTACTCGTATAATTTGGCACCTTGCTAGT